>JABXJZ010000095.1 GCA_013375335.1 Desulfobacterales bacterium | reverse complement strand
TTTCCTACCTGCACGTTAACGCAAAAGTAATGGCGAAGGAGGGGAAGTTTATTTCCTCGGCGAGATGGGAGGATCTGTGGGCGTGCAGATCGCCTGGAGAGATAGTCTCTCTTTTAGAGGGAACGGCTTATTTTCCCTATCTATCGGAAAGGGCAATCACTGAGGCTAGGGAATTAGAGCGCGGTATCCTAGAGGAGTTTTCGGATTTAGGCAAGGAGATCTCAAAGCTTGTTCCCAAAGGGGCATGGCCAATAAGGGAATATCTCCTCAGAAAGTGGGATGTCATCAATCTGAGAACGGTTATGAGGGGAATACATGGAGGCTTAAACAAAGAGGAGATATTGGATTCCTTTATTGAGGGAGGGGATTTGGGTTTTACCTCTTTTAAGGCCCTGGCCGATGCAGAGGTGATGGATGATTTTGTTGCCATTTTGGTGGGAACCCCCTACCAATCATTGAAGGATGGTGTGGCGAAATATAATGAGTCTAAGAACCTGTTTTTCTTGGAGTCGCTGCTGGATAAGATCCTCTGGGAGGATTTATGGTTAAAGGTCTTGAAGCAAAGAAACAGCAGGGAATTCAGGGATTACCTAGGGATATGCGTTGAAACCCACAACCTAAAGATTATCTTGAGGGCAAAAGGTGACGAGCTGGCCTTGGCAGACATTGAGCCTTTTCTGATACCTCACTGCCAATTGCTGAATGGATTACTTCACGCTTTCGACGAAGAGGACCTGTCTGGCCTTATAAGCTTCCTGGAGGATACCGTATACTTCGAGCCCCTCTTAAGCGGCCAACATGAGTATGAAAGGACCGGTTCTGTTCGATCTTTCGAAGAGGTGCTGGATGCTTTGGTCCTTCAGAGGGCGGAAGACATTAGGAAAAAAAAGCCATTTGGCCCGGGGCCTCTCATCGGGTTTCTCGTGTCAAAGGAGAAAGAGGTAAGGGATCTCTTGGCCCTCGTGAGGTGCTCGGAGGTCGATCTGGATAGGGATGAAATCAGAGAATCGTTGATGAGGAAATAATGGAGATTGCCCTGATCGGAGATAGGCATACAGTGCACGGTTTCAGGCTGGCAGGCATAAGAAAGACGTTCCTGATGGAGGAGATTAGGCAGAGGGATATTAGAGGGGTGCTCAAGGGCTTATTTGACGGTGATATCGGCATAATACTGGTGACAGAGAAGGTAGCCGAGGAGATGAGGGATATATTGGAAGAGGTGAATAGGTTCAGGAAGGGCATACTGCCTATAGTTGTAGAGATCCCGGACAGCAGCGGCCCCCTGATCACGAAGGTTGACCCTATCCGGGGGCTTATAAAAAGAACGGTCGGATTCGAGATGGCATAGCAGGGAAGAGAATGGCAGATCAAAAGATAGGAAAGATCAAGAGCATTGCTGGTCCGCTGGTGATTGCCAAGGACATGAGAGGCTGCGAGATGTATGAGGTTGTCAGGGTGGGCCAGGAAGGCTTGATGGGAGAAACCATAAAGCTGATAGAGGATTTGGCCTATATCCAGGTTTATGAGGATACTACCGGGCTTAAACCAGGGGAAGAGGTTGTAAGGACAGGTCTTCCGCTGTCGGTTGAGCTTGGTCCGGGAATTATTACCAATTTCTATGATGGAATACAGCGGCCTTTGCTTGGAATCAAAGATCTGGCAGGGGACTACATAACCAGGGGGATTAATGTCCCGGGCCTGGATGCTGAAAAGAAATGGGACTTCATGCCCACGGTGAAAAAGGGCGATGAGCTTGTGGAAGGGGATATCATAGGGGAGGTTCAGGAGTCAAAGGTTATCACACATAGGATAATGGTCCCATCGGGGATACGCGGAAAGGTGGTGGAGATTAAGAGCGGTAGCTTTACGGTTGATGAGATCATAGCTATTCTTAATGCAGAAGGGGAAAGGATCGAGCTGACAATGAAACAAAAGTGGCCAGTAAGGATAGGAAGGCCCTTTAAGGAAAAGCTTGATCCAGAAGTCCCACTCCTGACAGGCCAGAGGATTTACGATACCTTCTTTCCGATAGCGAAAGGTGGGACGGCCGCCATTCCCGGAGGCTTTGGGACCGGCAAAACTGTTAGTCAGCATCAGTTGGCAAAGTGGGCTGATTCCCAGATTGTGGTCTACGTGGGCTGTGGGGAGAGGGGAAACGAAATGACGGAGGTCTTGTTGAGCTTTCCGGAATTGGACGATCCAAACACCGGAGAGAAGCTGATGGAGAGATCCAGCTTGATTGCCAACACCTCCAACATGCCGGTGGCAGCGAGGGAGGCCTCTGTCTATACCGGTGTTACCATAGCCGAATATTATAGGGATATGGGGTATGATGTAGCCTTGATGGCGGACTCGACGTCACGGTGGGCTGAGGCACTGAGGGAGATTTCAGGAAGGCTGGAGGAGATGCCGGGTGAGGAAGGGTTCCCAGCCTATCTGGGCACCAGGCTTGCCGACTTCTATGAAAGGGCGGGCAGGGTAGTGACATTGGGCAGGGAAAAGAGATATGGATCAGTTTCCGTTATCGGGGCCGTATCCCCGCCAGGTGGCGATTTCTCTGAACCGGTTGCGCAAAATACCCTGAGGGTGGTAAGTGCCTTCTGGGCATTAGACACAAACCTGGCAGACCGGAGACATTTCCCCGCCATCAACTGGTTGACGAGTTATTCACTGTATCTGGATTTTGTAAAACCCTGGTACGATAAAAACATAGACACGGAATTTCAGATCTTGAGGGGAGAGATGATGGCCCTTTTGGAGAAAGAGGCTGAGTTGCAAGAGATCGTTCAGTTAGTTGGTCAGGATGCACTGCCGGAATCAGATAGGGCCCTTTTGGAGGTTGCAAGGATGGTGAGAGAAGATTACCTGCAACAACATGCCTACCACGAAATAGATTCCTATTGCTCAAAAGAGAAGCAATATCTCATGCTCAAGGTCATTATGGGCTTTTATCAGGAGGTCAAAAAGGCAATTGATGGGGGTATTATGGCGAGCAGGATAACGGCGATGAAGGTTAAGGATGAGATTGCCCGAATGAAGTACATACAAAACCCAGAGTTTCCACGGAGATATGAGGGGTTAATAAGATCTATTGAGGATGAATTTGAATCCTTGAGAAGTGACAGATGAAGGAGAAGGATATAAAAGCAAGGGAGTATAGGTCTGTCACCCAGGTTGCAGGGCCTCTTATGATTGTCGAGGGCGTGGAAGAGGTGGCCTACGGAGAGCTTGTGTATATCCGTACACCTGAAGGTGACAAGAGGATGGGGCAGGTCCTGGAGTCACAGGAGAACCTGGCGGTCGTCCAGGTATTTGAGGGAACAAGAGGACTTGATACAGAGCAGACAAGGGCTAGATTCTTGGGGGACATCATGAGGATCTCCCTATCCAAGGAGGTCCTCGGAAGATCCTTCGATGGTTTGGGGAGACCTATTGATGGCGGCCCGGAGATCATCCCGGAGGTTCGATTGCCGATAATTGGTGCGGCTATCAATCCAACAGCCAGGGACTACCCAAATGAATTTATCCAGACGGGTATCTCCACTATTGATGGAATGAATACATTGGTGAGGGGGCAAAAGCTTCCAATCTTTTCAGGCTCTGGCCTCCCTCATAATGACCTTGCCGCACAGATAGCAAGACAGGCCACGGTTTTGGGTTCAGAGGAACCCTTTAGTGTAGTCTTTGCTGCGATGGGGATAACCCATGAAGAGGCAAATTTCTTCATGAATAGCTTCGAATCATCAGGGGCCTTGGAGAGGATAGTCGCCTTTATCAATTTGGCGGATGATCCGGCCATTGAAAGGATTATTACCCCACGAATGGCGCTTACGGCTGCAGAGTTTCTTGCCTTCACCTACGACAACCATGTCTTAGTGATACTCACAGACATGACCAATTACTGCGAGGCCCTGAGGGAGATATCATCAGCAAGAGAGGAGGTTCCCGGAAGAAGAGGATATCCAGGTTACATGTACACCGATTTGGCAACCAATTATGAGAGGGCAGGCAGGATCATGGGGAAAAAGGGCTCTATCACTCAAATGCCGATCGTCTCTATGCCAGATGATGATATAACACATCCTGTCCCCGACCTTACAGGATACATAACCGAAGGGCAATTTGTGCTCTCTCGGGAGTTGCACAGAAAGGGAATTTACCCACCCGTAGATGTGCTCCCCAGCCTCTCCAGGCTTATGAATGAAGGGATAGGGGAAGGGAGAACAAGGGCGGACCATTTGGGTGTCTCTGACCAATGTTATTCTGCCTATGCTGAAGGAAGGGATGTGAGGAGCCTCGTCGCCGTTGTGGGAGAAGAGGCGTTGAGCGAAAGGGATCGCCGCAACTTGAAGTTTGCGGATATCTTTGAGGAGAGGTTTGTCACTCAAGGGGTGGATGAAAACAGGACTATTGAACAAACCTTGAATCTGGGGTGGGAGCTCCTCTCGATGCTCCCGGAGGGGGAGCTAAAAAGGATAGATGAGAAATACGTTACGCAATATTACAGGAGAGGGGCTCAACTCGAGGCAGAAGAAGGGTAAATGGCAGAGATCCTCCCAAATATTAAGCCGACGAGGATGGAGCTATTAAAGCTCAAGAAGAGGGTCAAGCTCGCTGACAAGGGGTACGAGCTTTTAAGGGAAAAGAGGGATGCATTGATTTCCGAGCTCATGGCGGTGATCAGGGAATATAAGGATGCGCGAAACAAGGTGGAGGAAAACCTCAAGATCGCCTTTTACAACCTCTTGATGGCCGAAGTCTTGATGGGGTCTTCGGATCTAGAACAGATAAGCGGAATAACCACAAGGGATATGGCTTTGGAGTTCGCGACCAAGAACATAATGGGCGTCTCAATCCCTATTATGAAAATGGCGGATGTGGTGAGGAAGATAAATGAAAGGGGCTACGGGCTTTTGAGCACAACCGCGAAACTCGATGACGCCGCCCGGAGTTTTGAGGAGTCCCTTTTATCAATTGTGAAACTGGCCGAGGTGGAGGAGTCCGTCAGGAGGATTGCCTTAGAGGTAGAAAAGACAAAGAGAAGGGTTAATGCGCTGGAGTACATCGTGATCCCCAGGCTCAGGGCAACGATGAAGCATATTGAGATGAGGATGGAGGAGATAGAAAGGGAGAACTTCCTGCGGCTGAAGAAGATCAAGGCCGCTCTTGAGGCGAGAAGATGACCATTAAGCCTGGGCCAGGGAAAAGAGATACGGATACCAGGGAGAAATTGTTTTACCTCTTTTTGATAGCCCAGATCTGTGCCATATTTTGCATGGTCGTCGGCGTCCTCTTTTTTATCTTACGGATTCTTAGAGTCGTTTGAGAAAGAACCTACCCTTCTTTAACACATTCCCACTCCACCTCATCCCCAATTTTCACTTATTAGCGATTGAAATATCTGACAATTGTAGTACCGCCCGCATTGTTTGATTCATCTGCTTTAATTATGTGGTTCTTTTCTTACAGATCTTGCATTGGCATTTCGATTGTGGCTGGATGTTGTAAGTTCTAATCCAGTTATCTCTCTTTCACTCCCTTTAATGTGGTATCTTCTAAGCCTAATAGAATTTTCAGCTTGACACTCACCCGGATTTCCAACTAATTTACCCAGCTTTGAACAAACTGAAGACCTAAGTTTGACGTACTCCTTGTTTGAATTCGATAACTCCTTTTTGATGTGGTCATAATCTCTGCTCGTGAAGCTATAGCTTGGGTCCGTTTTACCAGGGGATGGTTTGGGATATAAGGGTATTCATGACGGGAAAGAATTTCAAGAT
>JABXJZ010000407.1 GCA_013375335.1 Desulfobacterales bacterium | reverse complement strand
CACCAATCCCTTCAATAACTGTTGATAGGCTATCATCAGGAAATGCCTTTCCTGGGGGAATAGAGCCAAGGAAAAGAACAAAAAGGGGAACTATGAACAGGGATTTGGAATTCAAAATCGTTCTCCCCGTCTCAGGACCTCTCGAGGTCTGATCCCGTCAGATGGGCCGACAATTCCTTGCTTTTCCATAGCCTCGATCATCCTGGCAGCCCGGTTATATCCAACCCTGAGTTTCCGCTGAACCATTGAGATTGATGCCTGGCCTGTCTGCAGAACTAATCCTACCGCCTCCTGATATTTTTCATCCTTATCCCCTCCCACCTCTTCTACCTCCTCCTCTGTGATTATTTCAGCAACTATAGACGTGTCATACTCTGGTTTCATCTGCTCTTTCAAAAATGATGTCACCCTTTTAACCTCTTCTTCTGAGACGTATGCACCATGGATTCTGGTAAGCCTGGCTACGCCAGGCGGTAAGAACAACATATCTCCATCTCCCAAGAGATGCTCGGCTCCCATTGTATCAAGGATAGTCCTCGAGTCAACCCTGGATGAGACCTGAAAGGAGATCCTCGTAGGAAAGTTGGCCTTGATTATTCCTGTTAAAACATCCACTGAAGGCCTCTGGGTGGCAATTATCAGATGGATCCCTGCCGCCCTTGCCATTTGCGCCAGTCTTGTCAGAGATTCCTCCACCTCCCTGCTGGAGACCATCATCAGATCAGCCAGCTCATCAATGATGATGACAATGTAGGGAAGATGCTCATCTATTTTCTTACTCATATCAGGCTCAACTGACCCCTTATCTCTTCCAACCTTCCGGTTATAGGCCTCTATGTTCCTTACACCTTTGTCGGATAGAAGGGTGTATCGTCTCTCCATCTCCTCAACAGCCCATCTGAGGGCCCTGGCTGCCTCTTTTGGGTTGGTTACGACTGGATGTAAGAGATGAGGAATGTCCTGGTAAGGTGCAAGCTCTATTCTTTTTGGATCAATCATAACAAAGCGGACCGTTTCTGGGGAGGCCTTGAACAGGATACTATTTATCATGGCATTAATAGATACACTTTTCCCTGTTCCTGTAGCACCGGCGACTAAGAGATGTGGCATTTTAGTTAGATCTGTGATTACTGGTTGACCTATTATGTCCATCCCTAAGGCAATAGTGAGTCTGTAGGAAGAATCCAGAAAAAGTTGGCTGGATAGGATCTCCTTTAAGGTAACAAGCCTTCTCTTATTGTTGGGTATTTCTATCCCTATAGCTGATTTTCCTGGGATAGGTGCCACAATCCTGATATTTGATGCCCTCAGGTTGAGTGCAAGATCATCCGCCAAAGAGGCCACCTTGCTTATCTTGACACCTGGTGCCGGCCTGAATTCGTACATCGTTATTACTGGGCCTGGCACGATCTCAACCACCTCGCCCTCGACACCAAAATCTCTTAGCTTGCCTTCAACCCGGAGGGCATTCATCTTAAGGCTCTCTTTTTCAATCTCCTTATCCAATGATTTCGGGATCTCATCCAGAAGATCCAAAGAGGGCAGCTTGAAACTATCGGCCACATTCATAAAAGGAAATAGTTCCTGTGTTGGTTTAGCCGGTTTCAGTGAAGGGGTTTCGACAATAGTCATTCGCCTCTCTCTTCCCTTATCAACCTTTTTTAGCGTCTTCTTTCTCAGTTTTGATCTCCGCCTTCGTTCTATGTATTTGAGCCATTTTTCTTTTGTATAGAGGGCAAAACCAGAAAATAGTGACCAGATTGCCTTAAAAACATTACCAAAGGAAAATCGGGTGATGACC
>JABXJZ010000406.1 GCA_013375335.1 Desulfobacterales bacterium | reverse complement strand
GTTTTCTCGCAAGGAATAAACTTGAGCCTGTTCAATATTACGATACTGCAGGTGCGGCAAAGATGCTGGCAGAAAAAGCGCCCAAGGCGTCTGCTGCAATTGCAAGCAAGCTTTGCGCTGAGCTCTACAACCTCGAGATTATAAAGGAGGACATAGAGGACCTAGACAGAAACATGACGAGGTTCCTTGTGCTCTCTAAGGGAGAGTGCAGGGAGAAGGGCGATAAGTGTTCCATCATCTTCTCCACAGAGCACAAGGCGGGCACGCTTTTCAGGGTACTTGAGGTGTTTGCAAGGGAAGACATTAATCTGACAAGGATAGAGTCGGTTCCACATGAGCCGGGGAACTACGCGTTCTTTCTGGATTTTGTGGGCTCAAACAAGGAGGACAGGGTTGTAAGGGCAGTCCAAGAACTGGAGAAGATTACCAGTAGCCTCAAGCTGATGGGCTGTTACAGAGAGAAGAAGGTGGTATGAAGACACTTCAACCGGAAGCGCGGGCAGGTGAAGGGAGGACTCGCCACTGAGAAAGGGGCGGGCTTGGGCACTAACTCAGAAATCTATTTTAGGAGGAGAACAGATGATTGGTAAGGAAATCAGGCTTGAGAGGATCATTAAACGTGATACAGGGAAGACTGTCGTTGTTCCCATGGATCACGGGGTCAGTTCAGGGCCAATCCCGGGCATAACCAACATGAAGGAGGCCATGGCGCAGGTGGCTGACGGAGGTGCCAACGCCGTGGTGGTGCATAAGGGAGTCGTCGCCGCAGGACACCGAAAGAGCGGGCCGGATTTGGGTTTGATCGTCCATTTATCGGGCAGCACATCCCTGTCGCCAGAGCCAAATGCAAAGACCCTTGTCTGCACTGTAGAGGAGGCGGTCAAACTTGGTGCTGATGGCGTTTCAGTACACGTCAATATCGGCGACAGCCGTGAGCAGGAGATGCTGACCGACTTGGGAAACGTGGCACATACGGCCTCAGAATGGGGCATGCCCCTTCTAGCCATGATCTACCCCAGGGGTGAAAGGATCAAGGATGAATTCGACCCTGAGGCAGTTAAACATGCCGCCAGGCTTGGGGCTGAGCTGGGGGCAGATGTAGTCAAGGTCTCATACACTGGAAGCCCAGAGTCATTTAGAGGGGTGGTAGAGGGTTCTCATGTGCCGGTTGTGATCGCCGGTGGCCCCAAGATGGGATCTGATCGGGCAATCCTGGAGATGGTCAAGGGTGCAATGGAGGCCGGTGCTACGGGTGTATCCATTGGGCGCAATGTCTTCCAGCATCAAAACCCCACCAAAATGGTAGCTGCCGTTTCAATGATTGTTCATAAGAATGCCACGGTTGACGAAGCATTGGACTATCTCAGTAGCAATCAGGGGGAACAGAGGTGAAGCGCGACGATAAAAGGGAGGGGGACAGGCAGGCCCTTGAGGGCTATGGAGAAGAAATTGAGCAGATAGATGAGCAAATCCTCTCGCTTCTATCCAGAAGACAAGAGCTTGCTGCCACGATCGGGGAGCTCAAGAGGATCCTCGGGATAGATGTATTTAATCCTGCCAGGGAGGAAGAGCTGTTAAGACGTGTGGCCTCAAGGCAGCAGAAGAAGCTAGCCCCTCAGGCTATCAGACATATATTCTCCGAGATCATCTCCGCTGCACGGTCGATCCAGCATCCACTTACCGTGGCATTCTTGGGCCCTGAAGCCACTTTTTCCCACCAGGCAGCCATTTCCCTGTTTGGACGTTCGGCGTCATTCCTGTCGGCTGAGAGAATTGAAAAGGTCTTTGACCTGGTGGAAAAAGGG
>JABXJZ010000094.1 GCA_013375335.1 Desulfobacterales bacterium | reverse complement strand
CAGCTTTTTAATTAGAGGTATTGCAAATGATAGGCCAAAAACATATTGAATAGTGATTTCAACAAGTTAGTTGAAAAACCAGTACATATACCCTTTTGAAAATAACAATTTTGTAGCATTCAAGCTATTCGGATTACACTTTTGTCTCTATCTTACCGCAGGGCCATGAACCTAAAGAACCTCTCTTGCCGCATACTCTATTGCCACAGTCACATGGGTAAGATATTCTTCTGACATCTTGACCGAGATTGGATAGACTAAGAGCCTTTCAAAGAGGCTTTCTGTTCTGGAGAGGGTATCTTTTTGGAAGGTTAAATCAATTCCTGAGACATTGTTCTTAAAAGGCCAACCGCTCTTGCATAAATCTCTCCCCCCACTTAACAACACTATGAGATTTGAGTCGCCCAGGGAGGCAGATACCTTTGGGCTATGGGGTACCTCCTTCCGTACCCAAAGGACTTTGTGGTGACCTTTAATCCAGGAGGGGCCTGATGTCTCTTATATTCATTGCGATCAACCCGGCCGACGATATCCTTGACGATTGATGACTCAAAGCCCATCTCTATAATCTCCTCTGCTGCCTTATTGTCCTCGATATATGCCTTCAGTATACTGTCTAGGACCTCGTATGAGGGTAGGTCATCCTTGTCCAGTTGGTCAGGTTTGAGCTCAGCCGATGGGGCTTTTTGAAGAATTCTCTTGGGAATAAGCTCTCTTTCCTTGTTGATCAGATGTGCGATTTTGTACACCATGGTCTTCGGCACATCGGAGATAACGGCCAATCCACCACTCATATCCCCATATAGGGTACAGTAGCCTACCGCCACCTCCGATTTATTGCCGGTAGAAAGAAGCAGGTAACCAAGCTTGTTGCTAAGGGCCATGAGGATGATCTGCCGGATCCTCGCCTGGATATTTTGGCCTGTGACTTCTGTTGCCACATCTTTAAAGAGGGGAGATAGTTCTTCAAGAAAATGTTCAAATATCCCTTCAATGGGGACCTGAAGGAACTTAATCTCCAGATTGGCCGCCAACTGCTTGGTATCTTTAAAATTCTCTTTATGAGTATACTGGGAAGGCATAAAAATCGCTGTAACGTTTTCCTTTCCAAGGGCCCGGACAGCAATATAGGCTGTAAGAGCTGAGTCAATGCCGCCGCTCAACCCCACGATTGCCCTGGAAAACCCGCATTTCCAAACATAGTCTCTGGTGCCCATTATTAGGGCGGTTAGGATGGATTCGGTGTCTGATTGGGAAATTGGATGGATTTCGCCTTCTTGGGTATTAGTGTCGAAGATGACCATGTCCTCTTTAAAGTCTCGAGCCCTCGCGACGATCTTGCCTTTAGAGTCAAAGGCGAGACTGATGCCATCAAAAAGCACGCTGTCATTGCCGCCGACTTGATTTATATAGAGCAGGGGAACCCCATATTTCTTGGCCATATCGCTGAACATATCCCACTTGAATTCCCTTTTGCCCACATGATAGGGGGATGCCGAGATGTTGACGAGGAGATTGGCCCCTTCTTTTATCACCATTTCTGGTGGATCAACCGGGTAAAGCCGCCTTGCGAAGAAATCCTTGTCGTTCCAGATGTCCTCGCAGATGGTAAGCCCGATACGGCAGTCCTTGTAGGGAAAGGATGAGTATTCCCTTCCGGGCTCAAAATACCTCCTCTCATCGAACACATCATATGTGGGAAGAAGCCTCTTGTGGACCTGATGGAGGATCTTGCCGTTATCAAAAAGTGCTGCCGAGTTGTAGAGGGGGTTACCAGCTCTAGAAGGATTTTTGTCTACAAATCCACATATCACCCCGATTCCTTGTATTGATTGAACAAGCTTGTGTAAATACATGAGGTTATCCTCGACAAAGCCTTTCTTTTCAAGAAGGTCTCGTGGAGGGTAACCCGATATCGCTAGTTCAGAAAAGACAACGAGATCACACGCCTGACCTCTAGCCTTGTCTGCTGCCGCTAGAATCTTTTCCGTGTTGAGGCTAAAATCCCCGATGGTTGGGTTAATCTGGGCTAGGGCGATTTTCATTACTTCACATCCGCTTCCGGCTTATTCCAATAATTCTATTGGTGACTTTCCATCCCAGCACTTTAAGCAGAGACTTTCTTTGGGCATCTTCAACGCCTCGACAAAGGCCTCAAGGCTATTATAGCGCACCGAATCGGCACCGATCCTTTCAGAAACCCAGCGCTCTAGGACCTTCAGTTGATCAAGTGTGGTGATATTCCCATTGGCAAGGAATCCCCTAGCCAAAAGCTCTCCATAGGTCCTGGTTGATATGCCAAAATCACAGGGATACATTAATGGTGGACACGCAATACGCACATGTACCTCTTTGGCCCCGGCATTCTTCAAATCCCTCACCTTTTCACTGATCTGGGTGCCCCGCACAATGGAGTCATCACAGAGGACAATCCTCTTATCCCTCAGCGCATATCTCAGGACAGAGAGCTTCTTTTTGGCCATCCTGTCCCGATCTTCCTGGGTTAACTGGGTATAGCTTCGGTCAGCGTATCTATTGTAGAGGAAGACCTCCTGGTAGGGCAATTCGGATACCATGTGATATCCGAGGGCGTGTCCGATACCTGACAGCGGCACCGGTGCTACAAGGTCGGCCTGAATGCCGCCTTCTTCTCTATCCCTCTCTGCCAGACTCTTGCCGAGGTTGTTTCGGGCCTCTTGGACATAGCGCCCATCAATCTTGCTATCCGTGCTGGCCGTGTATGCCCATTCAAAAGCACAGTGGGCTCTCCTCGGGCTTTTTAATTGACGCTTGGTCTCAAATCCCTTTTCGCTGATAAAGACAATCTCACCTGGTCTCACGTCTCTAAGGTGATATACCCCTATGTTCTGAATAGCCCTAGACTCAGAGCTAACAAGATAGGTTCCGGGGCCCTCTCCCAGGATGAGAGGTCTAAATCCGTAGACATCTCTGGCAGCGTATACGCCGTCTTGAGCCAAAACAACGAGGGAATAGGCGCCTTTTATCTTTTCGGCCAGCATGGAAATCCCAGTGATTATGCCTTTCTCCTGCAAGATAAGCTTGGAGATGATCTCAATATCCAGGCCATGGTAAAAGGCTTCTCCCCTGTCCTTCATCTCCGTAAGCAAGGCCTCGCTATTTATGATGTTGCCGCTAAAGGCAACCGCTATCTCACCTACTGCCCCCTGCCACATCATGGGCTGCCTTTCCTTAAGGCTTACGTGACCAATACCCATGTTGCCCTTAAAGGTCTCTAATTCACGGGAGGCAAAGGTATTGCCCACCTGACCATAATGGGTAATCAGATATATTCTTCCTCCACCGCAGGTGGCGATACCGCAGAACTGTTGCCCCCTGTGTTGCAGGAAGTCAAGGCCTCTGTAGATATCTTCAACGCAGTCCGTGTCCTTCACAATGCCAAACACGCCGCAGTTTTCGCCTCTTGATTTCATTGAGTGCTTCCTCCTTGACCCGCCGAATGGGAATTGATGTCCATATGGTAGGTTTGAAGTGACTTGACAGAGCCGTGATCGTTTCGGTAGGCCTGGATGCCCCTCGCAGCAGCCGCAGCAGCTGCGAGGGTGGTGATATAGGGGACCTTGTATTTGACCGCAGACTTACGGATATATGAATCGTCGTATTTGCTTAATTTACCACTCGGCGTATTTATGACTAACTGGATCTCACCGTTTTTTATGGCATCTACGATGTTTGGCCTCCCTTCATGCAGTTTGAGTATATGTTCCGATTCAATCCCGTGCTCCGCGAGGAATCTATGGGTTCCCTCAGTAGCCTTGATCTTAAAGGCGAGCTCCTTGAATCGTCTGGCGATTTCCGGAACTGATGACGTGTCTTTTTGCAATACGGTAATTAACACGCTTCCTTCGGCAGGAAGCCGCTGTTGAGTAGCCTCCTGGGCCTTAAAGAAGGCCAGTCCGGGATTTGCTGCGAGCCCGAGAACTTCTCCGGTGGACCGCATTTCGGGGCCCAAAAGGGGGTCAACCTCAGGGAACATATTGAAGGGAAAGACCGCCTCCTTAACCCCGAAGTGAGGGATGGGCCTTTGTTTGAGGTTAAGGTCGGCAATCGCCTTACCGAGCATGAGTTCAGTTGCCAGTCGGGCCATAGAGACATTACAGACCTTGGAGACAAGCGGAACAGTTCTCGATGCGCGGGGGTTTGCCTCAAGGACGTAAACAGTATCGTTGGCGATGGCATATTGTATGTTGAGGAGACCGACGACGTTGAGTTCTATAGCTATCTTTTTGGTGTATTCGTTGATGGTATCAATGTGCCTTGCCGGGATGCTGATGGGCGGGATTATGCACGCGGAATCGCCCGAATGGACGCCGGCGAACTCTATATGTTCCATGATAGAGGGTACGAAGGCCTGTTTTCCGTCTGCCAGGGCATCGGCCTCTGCCTCGATAGCGTTTTCCAAGAATTTGTCGATAAGAATTGGCCTTTCGGGCGTCACACCAACAGCGGCTGCCACATAGCGCCTGAGCATCTCCTCATCGTAGACGACCTCCATTCCCCTTCCGCCGAGCACATAGGAGGGCCTGACCATGAGGGGATATCCTATCCTTTCCGCGATAGCCAGTGCCTCATCCAGGGTGCTGGCCATATCGGACTCCGGCTCCGGAATGCCGAGCTCTGCCATCCTATTTCGGAAGCGATCCCTGTCCTCTGCCAGATCAATACTCTCTGGAGATGTTCCAATGATCTTGACCCCGGCCTCGGCCAGCTCATTAGCGATATTGAGGGGTGTCTGCCCTCCAAACTGGACAATTACCCCCTCTGGTTGTTCCTTCTCGTATATGCTTAGTACATCCTCAACCGTGAGAGGCTCAAAGTAAAGTCGGTCAGAGGTATCGTAGTCAGTTGAGACCGTTTCAGGATTGCAGTTGACCATAATTGATTTATAGCCCAGATCGCGTAAGGCAAAGGCGGCATGAACACACGTGTAATCAAACTCTATTCCTTGACCAATCCTGTTTGGCCCGCCCCCCAGGATCATAATCTTACGACCACCTTCTCTTTCCACCTTGTCCGGTGCATTGTAGGTAGAGTAGTAGTAGGCTGCGTTTTCGACCCCGCTGACAGGGACAGGCTCCCAGCCCTCTATTACACCAAGGGCGGTCCGCCGCCTCCGCATATCCCTCTCCGGGATTTGAAGGAGCTGTGCCAGGTAGCGGTCCGCAAACCCGTCCTTCTTTGCCTGGATTAGGATGTCATCAGGGAGCCCTTTCCCCTTGAAGGTGAGGATCTTTTCCTCGAGCTCAACGAGTTCTTTCATCTGCTCAATAAACCAGGGCTTGATATAGGTCTTGTTGTAGAGCTCCTCTATAGTCGCACCCTTCCTCAGTGCCTCATACATAATGAACTGTCGTTCGCTTGATGGCTCGGTTAACAGATCCATCAGCTCATCAAGGGGTTTTTCATGGAAATCCTTAGCAAATCCAAGCCCATAGCGGCTATTTTCAAGTGACCTGATCGACTTCTGGAAGGCCTCTTTATAGGTTTTACCGATGCTCATTACCTCCCCGACAGCCCTCATCTGGGTACCGAGTTTGTCCTCTGCACCCTCAAATTTCTCAAAACCCCACCTGGCAAACTTCACCACAACGTAATCCCCTGAAGGCGTATATTTGTGTAGTGTTCCACCGCGCCAGTAGGGGATCTCATCCAGCGTCATGCCAGCAGCTAATAGTGTTGAGATGCGGGCAATAGGGAAACCAGTTGCCTTGGAGGCGAGGGCCGAAGATCGTGATGTCCGTGGGTTGATCTCAATGACGACAAGGCGGTCAGATTTCGGGTCATGGGCGAACTGGATGTTGGTGCCGCCTATTACCTGGATTGCCTCCACGATTTTATATGAGTAGTCCTGCATACGAATCTGCAATTCGGAATCAATT
>JABXJZ010000010.1 GCA_013375335.1 Desulfobacterales bacterium | reverse complement strand
CGATGGACCCCAAGGATATAACAAGGAGGAGCACTAAAAAACCGGAGGCAATTCCCACAAGGGGAATAAACACTATTGCCAGGAGTGGACCGCCCAAGACAAAGAAGCGGGTTCGGTAGTGATCGGCGAGGTATCCCACCGAAGGCTGGACAATAAAGGCCAAAAACCGGCTTATCCCTGCGATCAGCCCGACCTGTGTCAATGTGAGGGAGAACTGTTTGACAAACAGCGGAAGGAGCGGATTGACGAAGGAGGAATAAAAATCGCCAATAAAATGAACGAGGGTCAAGCCGAAGATCACTTTTATATCAGTACTTCTTGAGTGCTCCATCATAGCAAAAAATAAAAAACCACCGTCTGGTGGATTCGTGGATGGAGAGCCCTGCCGCCTTCGGCGGCGACTATTTGCCCCCCTACCAAGTCCTCATGAATTCACTTCTTCGTGTCGTGAAGCTATGCACCCAATCAACTAAAGAGAACGAAGTAAATACATCGAGAAAGAAAAGTCAAGATTATACTGCCATCGTCAATGGCGATGGAGCTCAAGCTTTAGGTTGTTTTTTTCATGAAATTGTGAAGAGGGCATGCCTCCGGCCCTCATGGACCATTGTAAGAATTGCCGCAAAGGTGATGTACCATTTGACATGACGGAAACAGCAGCATACAAACATTGTGGAGGTAAAAGAGGTTAGTGGCAAATAGAAAAGGCACGAGAGTGATGGATATAGCCATCCCCGGAAAGGGTAACTACACCATAGAGCATTTGATATTAGACCTCAACGGGACAATTGCCTTAGACGGAAGAATCATAAAAGGCGTCAGGGAAAAGCTGACGGAACTAAACCGGAAACTGGAGGTAATGGTTGTTACCGCTGATACTAATAGAAATGCAGAGGCGTTGCTCGGGGATTTAGGGATCTCAGTACACAAGGTAAGAGAAGGCCACGCTTAGGAGGTAATGCAAGCGGATGATTTACCTTGATTATAACGCCACAACTCCTGTTGCAAAAGAGGTGGCTGAAGCAATGATGCCCTTTTTGGTTGAGGATTTCGGGAACCCGAGCAGCGCCCACCCTATGGGAGGAAGGGCAAGGGAGGCCTTGGAAAAGGCTCGGGGACAAGTATCCAGAATGCTGGGATGTGAAAGCACCGAGGTCGTTTTTACCAGCGGCGGCACTGAATCGAATAATATGGTTCTCAAAAGTGTGGCATGGAGCCTGCGAAACAAAGGTCGGCACATAATTACGACAAAGATCGAGCATCCCTCCATAATAAATACAGCCCTCTTTCTCATGGAAGATGGCTATGATGTGACATTCCTCCCGGTAGATAAATATGGCTCCTTAGATCCGGATGAAATAAGAAAGGCGGTCCGAAGAGATACCATCCTCATAACAGTAATGCACGCAAATAATGAGACAGGCACAATCCAGCCCCTTGCCGAGATTAGCTCGATTGCCAGGGAGCATGGGGTCCTTTTTCACACGGATGCGGCTCAATCCGTTGGCAAAACAGAAACCAAGGTCGGTGACCTGGGGGTTGATTTTCTTACCATTGCCGGCCACAAGATCTATGCCCCTAAGGGTGTGGGAGCGCTCTATATCAGAAATGGGGTAAAGATTGAGCCCTTTATACATGGTGGTGGTCAGGAGATGGGGCTAAGGTCCGGGACGGAAAATGTGATCCTTAATGTAGGTCTGGGCAAGGCATGTGAGCTCGTCTTGGATAACCTCTCTGATGATATTCCCCGTTTAAGGGGTCTGAGGGATAGATTACACAACCAGATACTCTCAGCCATTCCAGAAGTAGTGCTGAATGGACATCCAGAAAACAGGCTCCCCAATACCCTAAACCTCTCCTTTCCGGGGATGATTGGAGAAGAAATCCTTAGCGAGATACCCGAGCTCTGTGCCTCTACGGGTGCAGCCTGTCATGATCGGTCTTTGAAACTATCCCATGTGCTTGGGGCCATGGGAGTCACGGAAGAAGTGGGGATCGGTGCCATTCGACTGAGCCTCGGCAGGCCTACTACTGAGGCACAAGTTGATGAGGCTGCAGGCCTATTAATAGCTAAGGGAACGGGAAAAGACCTTTAGATTAACAGGTGCAGCTTTCTACATGCTTTTGAACGTAAGGAGGAGAGAGGATATTCAATTCGTTTAAGACAGCTATTCTTTATGAGCGCCTTAACAGCCCTTATCCCTCTAACTAATAGGCCATCTATTTGGGGGAGGCGATACCAAGATTTTGTCAATATAACGTTCAGGGGTAACTGATGTTATGTACGCGAGGCCTCCCGGTCACGATGGGTCATGAGTTCTATTTTTTTCATCTCCAAAAGACCATAAGAAGTTCCATCAAATAGAACAATAAGGCATTCGTTTATTCTATTGACCTTCTCCCTGCCTGTTTATATAATCCGCCTGTTTTTCCAGTCGGCCAATGGCCTTTGAGGAGATAACCCCTTGAACTCTCCGAGCGATTCCCCCATTCTTTCTCTAAGGGGTGTCTACAAGTACTTTGGCGGCATCAAAGCCGTGGATGGTTTTTCCCTCGATGTAGCTCCACACAGCATCACCGGCCTTATCGGGCCTAATGGCGCCGGAAAGACCACCCTGTTCAACGTCGTTTCCGGTCTGTATAAGCTGGATTCAGGGGAGATCCGCTTCAAAGACGAGAGGATTGACGATCTCTCCCTTCACCAGACTTTCCATAAGGGGCTCTGCCGCACATTTCAGATAAGTAGGGAACTCAAACTCATGACTGTTTTGGAGAACCTGATGCTTGTTCCTCCAAACCAAGAAGGGGAAAGGCTATGGAGGACCTGGTTCTTCCCTGGGCGGGTGAAGGATCAGGAGGGTGAAATTCGGGAAAGGGCCCTGGAGAGCCTTCGCTCGACGGGGCTTTTTCATCTAAGAGATGAATACGCCGGCAGCCTCTCTGGGGGACAGAAAAGACTCTTAGAACTGGCCCGTACCATGATGGCCGGGCCTGAGTTGATCCTCTTCGACGAGCCTGGTGCGGGCGTTAACCCTTCCGAGAGACTGACACTGGCCGATCGTATCCGAAGACTGGTGAGCGAAGAAGGGATAACTGTCTTACTCATCGGACACGAGATGGAATTGGTGATGGATGTGTGCGACCCAATTGTTGTGATGGACAGGGGAAAGAAACTGGCCGAGGGCTCCCCTGAGGAGGTTAGAAGCGACCCGCGGGTACTAGAGGTGTATCTTGGAGGTGCAGGGTCATGAGCATCTTACGAGTGGAGGATGTGGTCTCAGGATATGGAAGCATGGAGGTTCTGCACGGGGTTTCCCTCGGTGTGGAGGAGGGGCAGATCGTCTCTTTGTTAGGCCCCAATGGGTCAGGTAAAACCACCCTGCTGAGGACCGTCTTCGGGATTCTGAGCCCTTGGAAGGGTAAGATCTATTTCAAAGGAGAGGACATTAGCGGTATTGCTGCTGAGAGGATAGCACGGATAGGGATGGGCTACGTTCCTCAAGAAGAAAACATCTTTCCCTCCTTAACAGTCCAGGAGAACCTGGAGATGGGGGCCTTCATCCGGGAGGATGACTGGCAGCCTCGCTTGGAGGAGGTCTACGAGCTATTCCCTGACCTGACTGACCGCAGGAAAAGTCGAGCGGGAGAGCTCAGCGGAGGCATGAGGCAGATGCTTGCTATCGGCAGGGCCCTGATGTTGAATCCCGAGCTGCTCCTTCTGGACGAGCCATCCACGGGCCTTGCGCCCCGTCTCGTGGACGCCATCTTTGAAAGAATCGTGAAGTTGAAGGAACAAGGGGTGACTGTGTTTCTGGTGGAACAAAACGCTCAGGCCCTGCAGATTCCCGATAAAGCCTATATCCTTGAAGGAGGGGAGAAGAAGGCAGAGGGTGGCGCCCAGGAGTTATTGGAAGACGCGGAAATAGGAAGACTGTATCTAGGGAGATAGAATGGCTGAGCTAGTCGTTTACGGGATCGTCCTAGGTAGCATTATCGCCCTGGGCAGTGTCGGGCTCACCTTGATCTGGGGTATTACCGATCTATTTAACTGTGCTCATGGTGACCAGATAACCGTGGGGGCTTACATCGCCTTGCCGTTTGTATCCTTGTTCTCCTGGATAGGATTCCTCCAGGCGAAGGTAGGGCCTTTTTCCTTCAATTGGGGACTGGCACTGGCCTTTATCCCGGCGATCCTTCTGTCCATCGGCTTGGCTGTCCTTATCGACCGGTGGGTTTACAAACCGTTGAGGCAATCAGGGGCTCATTTCATCACTAGTTTCATCGCCTCCATAGGCGTGGCATGGGGCTTGCGCGGTCTGATTTACATCATCTGGGGAGCTGACTTCCGGTTCTATACCAAAGGTTTGCGTCCAATGCTTTTCCTCCCCCTGGAGATCAAGCTCAGGTTAGATGAAATATTCATCGTAGTTGTCGCTTGGGCGGCGGTGGCTACAGTCTATCTCTTCCTGTCAAAGGCGAAGATGGGGAAGGCCTTACGGGCATTAGCCGATAACCGCGGTCTGGCTCGCGTTGCGGGTATCAACACCGAACGGATGATCGTGTGGGCCTGGGGGATCGCGGCGGCGCTGATTGCAATAGCTGGAATCCTTTACGGAATCGAGACACAGCTTCGCCCGGAGATGGGGTGGATCTTTCTTCTCCCCCTCTTTGCCGCGATCATTCTGGGGGGTAAAGGGAGCATTACCGGCGCACTCGCGGGGGGGCTGGTGCTGGGCATCGCTCAGCAGGTCTCCACGGCTTGGTTGCTCCCCACCTATAAGCCTGCAGTGGCCTTTATTATCATGATCCTCGTCCTGCTTTTCAGACCCAAGGGAATTTTTGGAAGGAGGCAGATGTAATGGGCATGGAAATCGGGGGCATTCTCAATTTTTTGGTCTCATTCGCCATCATGGCCTCAATCTATGCTATCTTTAGTATGGGACTTAACGTCCATTGGGGCTACACAGGGCTTTTGAACTTTGGCATCGCCGGCTTCTTCGCCGTCGGTGCCTACACTTCCGCCCTGGTTACCTCCCCCATGCCTACCGGTGTACTCACCAATTACGTGAAACAGGCGTTCGGCTTAAACCTGCCCTTTTTGGTTGGGGTGGTTGCAGCGGCTATGGTTTCCGGTCTGATAGCTGCCTTAATTGGGCTGCTTACCCTCAGGTTGAGTGAGGGTTATCTTGCCATTTCGACTATTGGCATCGCCGAGAGCATCCGCATCTTCTTTAACAATGAATCCTGGCTGGCCAATGGTCCCCAGGGGTTGATTGGTCTGCCTCAACCCCTCCACGATCTTTTCCCGCCCGGCTACTACAACTATGTGTATCTGGTAATCGTCCTCGCCTTCCTGGCGGTCATCTATGTCGCTTTAGAGAGGGGGATTCGTTCTCCCTGGGGGAGGGTCCTACGGGCGGTAAGGGAGGACGAGGTGATGGCCAGCGCCGATGGAAAGAACGTCTTCCTTTTCAGGCTTCAAGCCCTGATCTTGGGGGCGATGATCATGGGAATAGGGGGAGCCCTCTACGCCCACTTTTCGGCCGCCATCCAGCCCAGCGTCTTCGAGCCCCTTTTCGGCACCTTTATCATTTGGGCCATGCTCACCTTGGGAGGAACTGGCAACAACAAGGGGGCCATCCTGGGGTCCTTTATTGTCTGGGCCCTCTGGTCGTGGAGCACATTCGTCATTTTGAAGATAGTACCGCGTGGCTTTGAGACCCGCGCCCCCTTTATCCGTTATGTCCTCATCGGTCTACTGCTGGTGATCATCTTGCTGAGGAGACCCAAGGGCATCATCGGTGAGGAGAGGCAGGTGTCCAGGTTTTAGGATAGAGATCACCTTTCGGGAATCTCCGTCTCCATTCGCACAGTCTCGATATAAGGGTGCTTCTCAACATACTTCCAGATCTCGATCGGGGTTACTACGTCACCATTCTTATCAAAGTCCACCGAGCCGGCTGTACCTTCATAGTTCACGTCCTTCCCGGCCTTGATGAGTTCCAGGGCCTTCTTGATGCCCTCTACACCAGCAATGACTGTCTCACCTGGTGGGTTAGCCACCACTCGCAGCATGTCCCGGACGTTGATCCGGGTGATGGCCATGCCCTTTGCATCACAGGCTGCTGCAGCCAGGCCGGCCACGATAACAGCATCGTAAAAGTTTGACATGAAGGGCAAGGGCGGTAGTTCACCGTATTCCGCCTTGTAGGCCGTTTGGAACCTGTCTAAAGAGTCTCCGCCCACAGAGCCCGGCGTGGTGCCAAGGAATCCACTCAGATACTCTGCCCCGAGTGCCCTGGGAATCTCGACGGATTTCGTGCCATCACAGAATAAAAGGTCTGCAGACCTATTGTAACGCGCCTCGAAGAACTCCTTCAGGTACACAGTGGCTTGGCCTGGGTAGCCCAAGGCCAACATCACATCGGGCTGGGCCTTCATGACCCGCCTGAGTTCGGACACATAAGTGGGCGCGGGCTTCTCATCGTGGGGGACAGATGCTACGACCTCGCCGCCTCTGTACTCAAAGGCTTCCTTGAATCTCTCCATCAGCCCCTGGCCATAGGCATTGTTGATGTAGAATACCGAGGCCTTTTTGTAGCCCTCATCTGCAGCCAATTTGCCCAGGATTACCCCCTGATGGGCATCTGAAGGGCATGTCCGGAAGAGGAAATCCTTCCCTTGGTCTGCTGGGAGCACACTGAGCAATGGAGAGGTGGAGGCATTGGAGATCTGGGGTATCTGAGCAGGAATGGCCACCGATTCCGCAATAGGAAGGGTAACCCCGCTGGCCGCTGCACCTATCAGGATCTGAACCCTCTCCACCTCAACCAGTGTCCGGGCTGCTTCCACGCCAGGGATTGCGGAGGTCTCCGTGTCGCCAAACTTCAGCACGATGGGGAAACCCGCCTCCTTGAGCTGCTTCGCTGCCAGGTCACCAGCGTTTCTAAAGCCCTTGCCGAACTCCGATAAGGCACCGGTTAAGGGGACTAGGCCGCCCATCTTTACCTTCGAATTCCCCTTCTCAGCCCCTTCGGCACAGATGAGAGAGGCTGACCAGACGAGACTTATGATCAGCACAAACCACAAAAGCTTCTTTCCCCTTGCCATTCTCTTCCTCCTCCAGTTTAGGTTATGACTTCTCGATAAAACCCGCATTGACAATTTCTAGCACCAATAGAGCCAGTTTTTATCAAGAACAGCCAATAATACCTTCATTGACCACGAGAAGCAAATCTCAAAGGTGAAGAAAAGGCTTTTGTGATCCTGTTGACTAGTCTGGTATAATAATTATAATTCACTTAGTCCGAAATTCTTTGAGCATCAATATGAGCACTATAAGAAGGAGATCAGAAATGAATAATGTTACGAAAGAAGGGCCCAAAAACCCCCTTAAGATCCAGGACATGACCTTCAGGGATGGCCATCAGTCGGTGTTGGCTACGAGAATGAGGACCGAGGATATGATTCCCATTGCTCAGAAAATGGATGAGATAGGCTTCTGGGCCATGGAGGTCTGGGGAGGGGCAACCTTTGATACCATGCACAGGTTTTTGGCAGAAGACCCATGGGAAAGACCAAGGACACTTAAAAAATACCTCAAGAAGACGCCATGTTCTATGTTGCTGAGGGGGCAGAACCTTGTCGGATACAGAAACTACGCAGATGATGTGGTCAGGGCCTTCGTGGATAAGGCCTGCGAGATAGGGATTGATGTCTTCAGGGTCTTTGATGCCCTGAATGATTTCAGGAATTTCCAGACCGCGGTAGAGAGGATCAAGGCCAACGGGAGACACTTTGAGGGGGCCATCTGCTATTCCCTCACCGAAAGGCATTTAGGGGGTGATGTGTTTAACCTAGAATATTACCTATCCAAATGCAAACAGCTGGAAGGGATGGGGGCTGATACTGTCTGTATCAAGGATATGGCTGGTATTACAGCCCCTTATGATGTCTACGAGCTCATTACGGAACTCAAGAAAGAGATCAAGGTGCCCATTCACTTACATACTCACTACACTAGTGGAATGGCGTCAATGACCTATCTGAAGGCCGTTGAGGCAGGTGTGGATATCGTTGATACGTGCCTTGCCCCCTTTGCCATGAGAACGGCTATGCCAGCTCTTGAGCCGCTGCTTGTTACCCTTCAAGGCAGCCAAAGGGATATTGGCTTCGATTTAAACAAGCTTCTTGCGCTTGATGAGTACCTTGAGACCATTGCACCGAAATACAGGGATTTTCTTGCCACCAATAAGATGGCCGTTATAGATACTGGAGTTCTGGCCCACCAGATACCCGGCGGAATGATCTCCAATCTGGTAAGCCAGCTCAAAGAGGCCAATGCCCTCCATCGGCTCTCTGAGGTCTATGCTGAGGTCCCTATCACAAGAAGGGAGTTGGGGACTCCTCCTCTGGTTACACCGACATCCCAGATTGTGGGGGTTCAGGCAGTATTGAATGTACTACTGGGGAAATATAAGATGATCACAAACCAGGTGAAAGACTTGGTATATGGACTCTATGGTAAAACACCCACGCCAGTTGAACCCGAGGTTCAGAAAAAGGTACTGAAAGGGTATAAGAGAGGCGAGACGCCCATTGCCGGGAGGGCTGCAGATTTTATCGAACCGGAGCTTGAGGAGGATCGAAAAAAGATTGGGGATCTGGCGAGAACCGAGGAAGACCTGCTTACCTATGCGCTTTATCCAACCACAGGTGAGCAGTTTTTGAAGTGGAAATATGGCCTAGAAGAGGTGCCTGATCACGTCAAGCCAAAGACGCTGGAGGACGTAAAAAAGGAAGATGAGTTAATTGCTCAAGCAAAGGCCAAGACTAACCCTACTTCATAGCGGTGTAATAGTTACAGTGCCTTTCCTATATTTTCCGTTTTCACCCCCTTTGTCTCGTCAACTGTTTCGATCTGACGGAGGTGAGACCTCACTCTCTCATCTTCGGGGAAACTCCTATCCCCATGCCTTTCTGATAGGGTTATCAGCCCTAAATGAGTAGCGTATCCTTGACTTTCCGTACTTGTTTGGATAACAATTAGATATTATCCATAGAGCTAGATGGTATGGTTGTTAAGGGAGAGAAGACAAAGGTATCCAACCAGGTTAAGATAGGAAATGTGACGGTTGGCGGAAATGGACCCCTGTTTTTGATCTCCGGTCCGTGTGTGATAGAGAACAGGGAGATGACTCTTGGGGCGGCGAGGTTTTTAAAGGGATTAGCCCAAAGGCTCGAGATTCCAGTAATCTTCAAGAGCTCTTATGATAAGGCCAATCGCACTTCAATTGATTCCTTTAGGGGCCCAGGCCTGAACAAGGGGTTGGAGATCCTTGAGGAGGTAAAGACCGCTATCGGTTTGCCGGTTCTGTCGGACATACATCGGGTGAGTGAGATTGAAAAGGCGGCTGAGATTTTGGATGTCATTCAGATTCCTGCATTTCTATCCCGCCAGACGGATTTAATCACAGAGGCAGCCAGAACTGATCTACCGATAAACATAAAGAAGGGGCAATTCCTCTCTCCATGGGATGTGGAACAGGTTGTCCTAAAGGCTCTCTCAGTGGGCAATAACGCGGTTTTATTGACAGAAAGGGGGACATCATTTGGTTACAATAACTTGGTGGTGGACATGCGTTCTATATTTGTAATGAAGAATTTTGGATGTCCGGTTGTGTTTGACGCAACCCACGGTGTCCAATCGCCGGGGGGCCGGGGAACGTCATCTGGTGGGCAGAGGGAATTTGTTGCTCCTCTCGCAAGGGCTGCTATAGCAGCTGGCGCTGACGGAGTTTTTTTGGAGATCCATCCAGATCCTGATTCAGCTCTCTCTGATGGTCCAAATTCCCTTCCATTTGAGCAAGTTGAACCCCTTATTATCATGCTTAAGGAAATCCACCGGATAGCTGGAAAAAGGGGAGAGGAAGTGGCTTACTTATAGGTTAACTCCTGGTATAATCCATGAAAAGAATTCCTATATTGATGTGGCCGATAGGGGGGATATTAGTACTTCTAGTGATAGTCGCTCTTTTTCTGTTTAGGGTACCCCGCCTAGTCAAGGTCTCCTCAAAGACATCCGCTTGGAGGCCCGGAGAATCCCTCAAAATTTGTGACATCAGATATAGCCAGGACTATAGAAATGGGGAAGGAAAATGGGAGCTTAAGGCCAAAGAGGGCCATTTTTTTGACAAGACCCAGATGGTGGCCCTGAAGGATGTTTTACTGAAACTGGAGTCCAGTAAAGACAGGTCTTTTACGATAAAGGGAAACGAAGGTGATTATTTCAGGGAAAGTGGAGAGATCATTCTAAGAGGGGATGTGATGGGGAGGTCTACTAACGGTTATCAGATTGAGACAAGTCTTTTAATCTATAGAGAAAAGGAGGAAGCCGTAGAAACCGACAAGCCTATAAGGGTGATAGGCCCTTTCTTTGAAGTGAGGGGAGATAGTCTCTACATTGATCTAAAGGAGAGAACATTTACCGTAAAGAGAAATGTCTTGACAACTGTTAACAAGGGGGATTTTTTATAGATGAGGATTCTACTGGCCATTTTTTCCTTCAGCATAACCATTTTCCTTGCCCTTCTGATACTTCCGCAAGTCAACTCCTTCTCCCAAGTTACCGAGACCTCCAAGAAGGTCTCCCCAGAAAGCCCTATTGTTATTAACTCAGATAGGCTGGAGGTTGATCAGAGAAAAAGGTTGATCATATTCGAAGGTAAGGTGAGGGCCAGGACAGATGATATGGTGGTAGAGTGCCAGAAGATGATTGTATACTATCTTGACAGCCCCACCAAAAAGGGATCTAACATGGAGGCCAGAAGGATAGACAAAATTATAGCCTTAGGGAACGTTACTATCAATCGCTCCGATGGCGCAATAGCCCGTGCAGGGAAGGCAGTCTTTTATCAGAATGAGGACAAGGCTGTGCTTACAGAAAATCCCTCTGTTCGACAAGGGCCGGATTTTGTAGAGGGGCACCGGATAACTTTGTTTTTAAAGGAAAACCGGAGTATAATCGAGGGAAGTGAAACCAAAAGGGTCAAGGCAACTATATTCCCTAAGGAAGAAAAGCCGAAATAATGAAAGAGGAGGTCAACAGGGGTTCTTTAAAGGTAGAGGATCTTGTTAAGTGCTATGGGAGACGGGCAGTTGTAAACCAAGTAAATTTAGGAGTCAGCAGAGGACAGATTGTTGGACTCCTTGGGCCGAATGGGGCTGGTAAAACCACCACCTTCTATATGATAGTTGGCTTGATTAGGGCTAAAGAAGGTCGTATAATTCTAGATGGACGGGATATTACTCAAGAACCAATGTATCGGAGGGCCCGGCAGGGGATTAATTATCTCTCGCAGGAACCATCGGTGTTCAGGAAGCTTACCGTTGAACAGAACCTCTTGGCCATTATGGAAATTATCAATACACCAGTTCAGGAAAGAGAGACATTTCTTCAATCCCTTTTATCCGAGTTGAACATAGGTCATTTGGCAAAACAAAAGGCCTATTCTCTCTCTGGGGGTGAGAGGAGGAGACTGGAAATTACGAGGTCGTTGATTACCAATCCCAAATTTATTCTACTTGACGAGCCATTTGCAGGCATTGACCCCATGGCTATTACCGATATCAAGCAGATCGTTGAGGGGCTTAAGGAGAGGGGCCTGGGAATAGTGATATCTGACCATAATGTGAGAGAGACGTTGGATGTCTGTGATCTTGCCTACATAATAAATGAGGGAGAGATCATCGAGTCCGGGACACCTGAAAGGATCGCCGCAAGCGAGGTAGTTAGGTCAGTTTATTTGGGAGAAGGTTTTTATTTGTAGACATTGATTGGATCTATACTATGGCGCTTGAACTGAAACAATCACTCAAGATAAGCCAGCGCTTAATAATGACCCCACAGCTTCAGCAGGCCATCAAATTCTTGCAGCTGTCCAGGTTAGAGCTCTGTCAGACAATAAATCACGAGATGGAGGCCAATCCATTATTGGAGGAAGTCCCCGTAGATGACGAGACAGAGCAGAGATCGCCGGGAGAGGAAAGGGAGAGGGAATCAGTCAAAGAGGAGCCCCTCCCAGAGGTAAGAATTAAAGAGACAGCAAGGGAAGATGTCGATTGGGAGGCCTATATCTCGGAATATAATACGGCGTGGGCGAGCCCGTCCCGAGAGGATATAGAAGATAAACCATCATTTGAGAATTTGATTTCTTCCAAAACGAATCTTTGCTCCCACCTTATGTGGCAATTAGAGGTGAGCGATCTTGATGAACTGCAAAAGGAGATCGGCAGGTACATTATTGGCAATATAGACCCCGATGGGTATCTTGAGGCCTCGATTGATAATATTATACAAGCTACCAATAGATCGAGAGAAGAGATATTGAATGTACTAGATCTGATCCATGAGTTTGACCCGGTTGGTGTCGGGGCCAGAGATACCAGGGAGTGTCTGTCGATCCAGCTCCGTTTTCAGGGTCTGGGTGGGAGTATTGCTGAAAAGATCGTGACTGATCATATGAAACAATTGGAGAAGAAGAGATACAATCAGATTGCTAAGAGCTTAGGTGTTTCATTGGAAGAGGTCTTAGACGCTATCTCTACTATAGCTTCTTTAGAGCCGAAACCAGGCCGTTTCTACAATGATGAGGAAACTATCTATGTAATCCCTGATGTCTACGTCTATAGGGTGGGGGATGAGTTTATTGTCGTCTTGAATGAGGATGGCCTCCCCAAACTGAGGATCAATGCCTTTTATAAGGAGATGCTCTCCAGGAAAGATGATCTATCCAAGCCTGCGAGGGAGTACATTCGGGATAAGCTAAATAGTGCATCCTGGCTCATAAAGAGCATTCATCAGAGACAGAAGACGATCTATAAGGTTACAGAAAGCGTTCTTACGTTCCAAAAGGACTTTTTTAGGTTTGGACCAGTGCACTTGAGGCCAATGGTCTTGAGAGACGTGGCTGAGGACATTCAGATGCATGAATCAACTGTAAGCAGGGTCATGAATAACAAGTACATGTACACCGCGTACGGTATTTTTGAGCTCAGATACTTTTTGAACAGTGGTATCCAATCTGTTGATGGAGTGGATAAGGTGGCCTCTTTGAGCGTGAAGGAGAGCTTAAAGCAGATAATCAGGAGCGAAGATAAGTCCAGGCCTTACAGCGATCAAAAGATAGCTGATATTTTGAAACGATCGAATATAGATATAGCCCGGAGGACCGTTGCTAAGTACCGAGAGATGCTTGGGATCCTCCCATCTAATCAGAGGAAAAGACCCTACAGTTAGATGTGCTCATTGCCCCCTGAATGGGTCACGATTAGTGTGTGACTTTCAGATGTCTTTGTTAATCCTGTCCGCTTCCGGTGGAGGAGGCAGCGTAGTCATTACCTATTACTGAGCACGGTCAAGCAGTAATTTCTTTGACGAGATACGATGGGAATATCCGTTACCTTCAGGCATATGGAACCATCAATGGAATTGAAGTCCTATGTAGAGGAAAAGGTTTATAAGGTGAAGAAGTACTTTGATTGTCCTGTTGAGGCCTCTATTGTCCTCAAAGTGGAAAAATTTCGGCACGTCGCTGACATGACTCTCTCTATTGATGGAAATAACATCAAGGCTGTAGAGCAGACTGGTGATATGTACTCATCCATTGATAAGACAATGGATAAGATAGAGGAGCAGCTCAGGCGGTTACTATCTCGAAGAAGGGAACATAAGTTGGAGAATATCAAAGGCGGGGATTTTTTGGATGGTGAGATAGAGGCCCAAGATAAATTGGGTGAATCGGAGCACAAGATAGTAAAGACAGAGAGAGTGGATATAAAGCCTATGGACATAAATGAGGCGGTAATGCAGTTGGCCTTATCAAAAAGAAATTTTCTTGTGTTTACGAATTGTAAATCCAAAAATATTAGCGTCCTCTACAAACGGAGAGATGGGGATCTAGGCCTTATTGAGGCCTGTACCAAATAGCTAATGCCAAGGGCAAAGGAATGAGACTCTCAGAGATATTTAAACCACAGTTTGTTATCCCTGATCTGAAGGCCCACGACAAGAAGGGGGTTTTGGAAGAGCTCCTAGAGATTGTAACCGGGCAAGAGAGCTCTCTAAATAAGGGGACCTTGCTTCAGGTTCTATTGGAGAGAGAGAGGCTGGGTAGTACTGGCATAGGTGACGGGGTCGCTTTACCTCATGGAAAATTAAGGGGATTGGATAACCTTTTACTCTCTTTTGGTAGAAGCATTGAAGGCCTGGACTTTGATTCCATAGATGAGCAGCCCGCATATCTCTTCTTTCTTTTGCTAGCGCCTGAGAATTCAGCCGGCATGCACCTGAAATCCCTTGCCAAGATATCACGGATGTTAAAGGATGGTAATTTGAGACAGCAGTTGATGCGGGCAAAATCAAGGGAAGAGATCTACAAGATCATAATAGACAAGGACGAGGAGTTTTGACTGTTTTCATGACTGGTGTGCTCATAATAACTCACGGTCAGTTAGCAAGGGAGCTGCTTGAGGCAGCCGAATTTATTGTAGGCGCTGTTGGGGCAGCGGAGTGCCTTTCTATTGATGTCACGAAGGATTCCAAAGAATTAGGAAATATGATCAGAGAGAAAATAGACTCCCTCGATCAGGGACAAGGCGTCCTTATTCTGACCGATATGTTTGGGGGGACACCATCAAATCTGGCCCTATCCTTTCTTCAAGAGGACACAGTTGAGATCGTCACAGGCGTAAATTTACCTATGGTAATAGCTATTGCTCAAAATAGGGAGGGGCATAGCCTAGCAGAGATCGCGGATATGGCAAAGACCGCAGGAAAAAGAAGCATCTCCCTGGCGAGCGAACTGCTGACACCCACACAGGAGAAATAAAGTAAGTAGCGCTTCTTATTGCCTACTACTTCCGTTCATCCGGAGGTAGTCATGACAGTAAAGGAAGGTTCCTGCGTGGTATGATAATGAGTTCGGGTATGCAAACAGGCTGGTTGATCTCGCTGTCTACGTTGCCAGGGGCTTAGGATAACAGCGCAGTGAAGAATAGAAAGCCCCTTATGGCAGCCAACTGGAAGATGAATCTCTCCCTTGATGAGGCAGAAGACCTTCTTACCAAAGTCAAAAGAGCTCCCATAGATTTCAACA
>JABXJZ010000093.1 GCA_013375335.1 Desulfobacterales bacterium | reverse complement strand
TGAAAAACGTGCGCAATGAGAACACATCATATCGCTCAATGAACTCCCGACCGAGAAATCTAGCGATTATAAAGCTCGTCACTGCTCCTCCCAAAGCACCTACTTGATCAGAACTGAGCGATTCATCATCCATACCTGCAAGGCAATCGGTGGATCTTAGCTCAATCATTACCCGTAAGAATGCCTATTGTATTCAAGCCTCGTTTCGGACAATAGCGAAGCGGCACTTTCATCCATTACAAGATACACTATCCCGCACACCGGTTGGACCTGAGCTGCCGGTAACGTGCTCCTTCTATTCTCAAGCATCTCCTTGACGGCCCTTGCCTTCTTTTCGCCGCTTACCAGGAAAATGATATGCTTCAAAAGGTGCTCTTTGATCAATCCATAATTGCTGTATTTGTCCGAGCGAGGTACAAAGCGTTCGTCTGCCAAAAAGACGTGGGTTTTGTCCCATATCTCTATTACTCCCAAGATACTCAAACTGGCAAAGGCCCACTCACGACTCCACCCAGGCTATCGGACATCTCAAAGCGCGCCTCCGGCACCTACTTTGCGGAAAAGCTCTTCAGTGAACGAACCAAGAGCCTGCTTCGGCTGCTGTTCCACCTCAAGGGCAGGGCGTGCACACCACCGCAAGGCGCTGAATGGATACGAAGGACCTGAAAGCCGTACGTTTTTAAGGACCCGCCTATGATTATTTCAAATGGTCTATAACTTTACATACAGACCTTGCGTACCTGTGTCAAATCGGTCTGACCAAGAAATACCTTTCGCATGCCATCTTGCATGAGGGTCGTCATTCCATCAGCCATGGCTTGATCCCTGATCTCCTCCATCCTAGCCCTATTCTGGATCAGGGACTTCATCTTTGCCGTACCAACCAATAGCTCATGCAATCCGGTCCTTCCCTTATATCCAGTATTCTGACATCTTCGGCAGCCTTTGGGCCGGTACAAGGCCAGATCCTTGCTCTGGGAGATTTCCAAGGCATCAAAATCACCGTCATAGGCCCTTACCAATGAGTCAAACTCCTTCCCCGATGGGTGGTAAGCCTCTTTGCAGTCCTTGCACAGGGTTCTTACCAGTCTCTGAGCCAGGATACCTAACATGGAGTCTGCAAAGTTAAAGGGATCCATCCCTATGTCCAACAATCGTGTGATTGTTTCAGGTGCACTGTTGGTGTGGAGGGTCGAAAAAACAAGATGGCCGGTAAGGGATGCCTCAATTCCTACAGACGCTGTCTCCCGATCTCTCATCTCCCCCACCATGATGACATCTGGGTCCGCCCGTAAGAATGCCCTCATGGCCTCTGCAAAGGCAAACCCTATCTTTGGTTGAACCTGGACCTGGCTAAGCCCTTTCTGCGTAATCTCCACCGGGTCCTCTGCAGTCCATATCTTCTTGTCAGGTGTATTGATAAAACGTAAAGCCGAGTGGAGTGTCGTAGTCTTCCCGCTCCCGGTAGGGCCAACCACAAGGACAATGCCGTAAGGCCTCTGTATCATGGCGAGAAATTCGTCATAATCTCGCTTTCTCATACCCATTTTATCGAGCCCTAAAGGCCCGCTGGTAGCCAGCAACCTTATTGCAATATGTTCATTTCGTCCTGCAGTCGGGATGGTAGCCACCCGTAATTCGATATCCAAAGGGGCGTATTTCTTGAATTTTATCTTGCCATCCTGTGGAAGACGCCGTTCCGCAATATCAAGATCGCTCATGATCTTTATACGGGAACAGAGGGCGTTCTTGTAGGTGTATGGTATCTTCTGGTATAGCTGACATGCCCCGTCAGTTCTGAACCTGATGACCGTATCTTCCCTGCCCATCCCGGGCTCTACATGGATATCAGAGGCCCCCTTATCGTACGCATCTATTATCATCTTATTAACTAACTGGACGGTAGCCCCATCCTCCTCACTAGCTCGTTCAAGCTCTTCATCTGCTTCACCTTCTCCAGTGCCTAACTGTCCGAGGATCTCCTCGATGCTTCCTGAACTGGCCATGAGCTTGGATCTCCTGACATCAAAGAAATAGTCAATCATTGTAATAATATCTTCCTTTAACGAAACGCAGAACTCGAATTCCTTGCCGGGGATGAGGCCTCTTACCGCGTCTTGACCGGGCAAATGGTCTGGATTTTCCATTGCTATCACTACCTTTGAGTCGTATTGGTCCACAGGGATAAAGAGGTTTCTTTTCAAATACGTTGGCTTAAGGCCTTTTAGCAGCTGTCCCGGAATGACCATCCTTTCATCATAGGCTATAAATCGCGTCTTATAAAACATGCTCAAAGACTTTCCGATATCCCCTTTTGTTACGTGATAGTCATTTATGAGGACACTCTCTACGCTGCTGTCTGTCTTCCGTGCCACAAGCATTGCCTGTTCCAGATCTCTCTGGCTGATAATATTATTGGCGATAAGATAATCGAACTTCGTCCGCTTGATGTGTTGTTCTAGTCTCCGGTGATTATGGAAGGCAACTCCCAGAACCTTTGCCATCTCGATAGCTGATTCTTGGTCTTCTCCCGTAAAGCGGTTGCCATTGATCTTGTTGATAAGCTGAATTACACCCAGCAGGTCTTTGCCAAAGGTAATCGGCGCAGCTAAGACCTGCTTTGTAGTATAACCGGTTTTCCCGTCCCAACTGCTGTCAAAGGCCAATTCAGGATTCATCCGCTTCAACTCATTAGTATCATAGGCGTTTTCGACGCTTACTATCTTTCGTGAGATAGCACTATAACTTGCGATGCTTTTCTTGCTAATGGGAACCCTAATCTCGTTTATCTCCTCACCTGTTTTGAATCGAGAGACGAGCTCCCTGCTAGCCTCATCCACTACATAGATGGTAATGCGGTCTGCATCAAAGAGACTAAGCACAGTTTCCATCATATTTATCAATATATCATCGATGTCCTTGGAGGAATGAATCTTGCTCGTAATAGCGCGAAGCCTTTGGCTGAACCGAAGGTCCTTTTCAAGAACCTCCATATCAATCATTTTCTTCTTTGCCGTGTCTTCTCTAACAAGTGCCATGATATTCACCCCCTTGATCAAATAACTCCAAAGGTTTAGACTATATCATATCTCAAGGATCTTCCAGATTTTTAACACTAGTTCCTGAGGATATCAATGCGATGCGACCTCTTGCTGCGGTGGGAGGAGCCGGGGCCCAATCCCCTCTTTTCCTCATGACCAAGAATATGGTAACATACAGCTCTTAGGTATCCTGGTTCACGTGCTCAGGGGTCCAAAGAGCGTTCAACTGCGGGAATACTCAACAGGGGAGGCTTTGAGTGATGTTTTCCCTCTATCCTCTCGAGGCTCTATAAGGCCGTTGATCCTGTATTTCCCCATAACCCTTATGGCCTGGTGGCGTATTCACAGGATCGTCAGGTTTTATTTCGAACGGCTAAATCTAAGATGATACCCCTGCAGATGGGTAGCAAAATATATTGCCGAGGGAGGGCAGAATTGCGATTAGCCGGTCATAAAACAAAGATTGTATGTACCATTGGCCCGGCCTCTCGAACAGAGCTGGTGATCAAAAAACTAATCAAGAGCGGCATGAATGTGGCTCGACTCAATCTCTCACATGGCACCCTTGAGCACCACCGGGAAGATATTCGGCGTATACGTTCTCTAGCTGCCCAGCTGGAGCGGGCGGTGACAATCCTGATTGACCTCCCCGGTCCCAAGATCCGCATTGGCAAGCTCCAGAATGAGCCCCTCGAGCTCAGAAGAGGTGACAATGTCACCCTTACAGCTCAAGATATCCTTGGTACAACCTCACGTATACCTGTCAATTACCCACAATTACCGCAGAGCGTTGCGAAAGGGAGCCTCATCTATCTCAACGACGGTCTGCTGCAGTTGAGGGTTCACGAGGTATCAGGCGATGAGGTGAGGTGTAAGGTTATCATTGGCGGGCCCTTGCTATCCCACAAGGGATTAAACCTCCCAAGGGCAAGAATATTGAGGGATCCCATAACCGAGAAGGATCTCGATCTAGTTGACTTTGGGCTAAAGGAAGAGGTGGATACCTTTGGCACTTCATTTGTTGAAAAAGCAGACGATATCCGTAAGGTCAAAGAATTTGCCAGAAAAAGGGGTAAATCCATCTATGTAGTGGCAAAAATCGAGCGGGCGGAGGCAGCCAGAAACATCGATGAAATACTGGATACAGCAGATGCAATTATGATCGCCCGTGGAGACCTCGGGGTGCAGATTCCCATAGAAGAGGTGCCCGGGGTCCAGAAAAAACTCATCCACAAGGCAAATCTCCTGGGCCGTCCTGTGATCACAGCCACCCAAATGCTGGAATCCATGACAGAGAACATCCGCCCCACCCGAGCAGAGGTAACAGACGTAGCAAATGCTATCTTGGATGGGACAGATGCCGTCATGCTGTCTGAAGAAACGGCCATTGGTAAATATCCCGTAGAGACGGTAAAAATGATGGCCAGAATTGCAGCCTCCATTGAACGCCAACGGAGAGCTGTAAGGTGGTCATCGGATTTGGAGCAGTACTTCAGGGATGGCGTTGGCCAGAAGAAGGTGAGTGCTGAGGATGTTATATCCCTGAATGTGATTGAAGCCGTCCGTGCGCTCAACGTCCGTCTCATCCTGACGCCTACCCATACTGGCAGCACCCCTCGCCGTATCTCCAGATTTAAGCCTGACTGCTGGATTCTGTCCTTCTCTAATTATGAGCCAGCCTACAGATTTTTGGCCTTATCCTACGGGGTTTGCCCCTTTTTGGTGAAGAACGAAGGTGATGGGTGGCCTGATAGGATAATGAAGCTCATAAAGGATTTGAGATTAGCCAAAAAAGGCGAAAGGGTGATACTCACTGCGGGGACCGCTCCGGGACAATTGGGTGAAGCAGATTCGCTCAGAATTGTTACGGTGAGCTGAGGCACATGCTGCTTAGGCAGGGACGGGGGGTAGGTCTAAAGCAACTTAACTGCGCTAGTGACTGACAACATGCAACGGACAAGACGGTGTATTAAGACTTGCCCTGGGCACGACGCTCATCGATCTTTCGGCCCAACAGGCGCAGGTGGTCCCCCATCTGCTTTGCGGTCTGGTAGCGTTTTCCCGGTTCCTTTTTCAAGGCCCGGTTTATAATGTCCTCCGCAGCCTTATAGATCTTCGGGTTGTGCTTGGAGGGCGGCTCATGGGGTACCATAGCGATCTGGTACATGAGGGTGGTCAGGGTGTTGGCGCGGAATGGAAGCACCCCGGCGAGCAGCCAGTATAAGACAACGCCCAGAGAGAAAATATCAGAACGGCCGTCGACCTTGCTGGTGGACAATTGCTCAGGGGACATGTACGGAGGCGTCCCCTTTATCTCGCCGGTGCGGGTCTTGGAGCTCTCGGTTGCCCGAGCAATACCAAAGTCAGTGACTTTAACCTGTCCATTTCCCAAGACCATAATATTGCCTGGCTTGATGTCTCGGTGCACGATACCCTGATTGTGCGCGTAATCCAGGGCATCACAGACCTGGCTCATTATGTCGATGCACTCTCTGACGCGTAAGGCTTTCACCTTCTCGGTATATTTCTCCAGATCCTCACCCTCCAAGTACTCCATGGCAATGTAGAACAAATCCAGATCTTCGCCCACGTCGTAAATGGTGACGATGTTGGGATGGGAGAGCTTCGCCACGACCTCGGCCTCCCGAAAAAACAGCTCCTTCATTTTCTCCGCCTGATCCTCATCGAAATCATCGCTGAACCGGACGGTCTTGATGGCCGTCAACCGGCCCAGCTTGGGATCACGGCCCTTGTAAACGATGCCCATTCCCCCCCGGCCAAGTTCCTCTATGATCTCGTAACGCCCCAGGGCCGGCATGGTCTGGGAGACATCTTCTGCCACCCCGATTTCGTCTGCAGCAGAGTCGAAGGCCTGGGCGGAAGAAGGCTCCACACTGCGAGCCGCCTCTTCAGTGCGCCTGGGCACCTCGGAATCGGGTTGCTCTGA
>JABXJZ010000405.1 GCA_013375335.1 Desulfobacterales bacterium | reverse complement strand
AGACACGTCGCATACGTCGCCGGACTCGGAGGGTTCGGGGTCCACAATCTTATCATCATGGAGAAGGGTTGCACCGGACGCATCGGAAGTCTCGTAACCGATCTAGCTTTGGAGGTATCACCCACTTCCAACAAGGAATTCTGTCTCCAAAAGGCAGGCATCGACTGTCTTAAATGCGTTGAGCGATGTCGATATGGTGCCCTCTATGCCAACCGATTTGACCGCCATGCCTGCTATCGGCAGTGCCTGGCCAATGATCAATACCACCGGGATCTCGACCTCACCGATGTCTGCGGAAAGTGTTCGGCCATGGTTCCCTGCAGTGTCACCAATCCTGTAAAAAGTAGAGATGAAGGCAATAGAAGATAACTGGCCATATCAGCTTGTATGGCTAATATTGGGATGAACAAAGATTTGACTAAAATGAATCGTTTTCTTATAATTCGCTGGAAATTAAGGAAGAAACAAGGGATAAGATCATTGCTATTTTAGCTCTCCATACTATGGAGTAAAGCTATGACCAACTCAACTGCCGATGTTGTCATTTGTGGTGCTGGAATTGCGGGTATTTCCGCCGCCTACCATTTGACTGTCAAACACGGTATCAAGACCGTGGTCCTCGTAGACGAGCATACGCCGCTATCGGTGACGAGCGACAAATCCACTGAATGTTATCGCAATTGGTGGCCCGGACCGGGGGATGCAATGGTCAGCCTCATGAACCGCAGCATTGATATCCTCGAGAACTTCGCCAATGAAAGTGGCAACCTTTTCCAGCTTACCCGAAGGGGCTATGTCTTTGCCACGGCTAACCCTGCTCGTATTGTTGACTTCAGACGGGCCGCGGAAGAAGCGGCCGAACTGGGAGCAGGCCCCGTCCGCCACCATGAGGGTCAACCCGACGATCCTGTCTACGCTCCTTCCTCAGCCCAGGGCTTCGAGAATCAGCCTACCGGATCGGATATCATCCTTGATCCCACGATAATCCTAAAACATTTTCCATATCTCTCCGAACACACTATCGCGCTAATCCATGCCCGGCGTTGCGGTTGGCTTAGCGCTCAACAATTAGGCATGTACATGCTGGAGCGAGCGCGGGAGCGTGGAGCTAAACTCTTGCAAGCCCGAGTGGAAGGTGTGGAAGTGGTCGATAACCGGGTGCGAGCGGTTCGCCTGAGCAACGGAAACACGCCTAGTACCATTGCAACCGCCAATTTCGTCAATGCGGCTGGACCGTTCCTAAAGGATGTCGGACAGATGGTGGGAATTTATCTGCCGGTGTTCCACGAATTGCACGCCAAAGTTGCTATCAGAGACACCAAGGGCACAGTGCCACGCGATGCCCCATTGATCATCTGGACCGATCCGACATTCCTTATCTGGTCGGAAGAGGAGCGCTCCACGCTTGCCGAGTCAGAAGATACGAAATGGCTCCTTAAGGAGTTTCCATCTGGCATCCACGCGCGTCCAGAGGGTGGTTCCGACAGCAACATCCTGCTCATTATATGGACGTATGACATGTCCCCAGTGGAAACTGTCTTTCCCATTACCTTTGACCCGCACTACCCGGAAATCACTATGCGCGGGCTGGCAGCGATGATTCCAGGTATGAAGGCCTATCTCGGTCAGATTCCCAAGCCATCGGTTGATGGTGGCTATTACACGAAAACTCGCGAGAACCGGCCACTAATCGGGCCACTACCGGTTGAGGGCGCTTACATAATCGGGGCCCTTTCAGGCTTCGGGATTATGGCTGCCTGTGCATCAGGTGAGTTGCTGGCCGCCCATCTGACCGGCGGCGAGTTGCCTCATTATGCGCCAGCTTT
>JABXJZ010000404.1 GCA_013375335.1 Desulfobacterales bacterium | reverse complement strand
TAAACTAATCATATCGTTGAAGGAAATGGAGAACACGTTTTCGGGATTAATCCTCACTGATACGCTCCTAGGCAAGGCACTCAGATAGATACGAACAGTTGTAGGATAACATCTATCAAAGACAGATTTTCCGTCCAAATTCTTGAAACAATATATTATAAAGGCGTCAAAAAATAGCGGAGATAAAAACCTCGAAAACAGCCCCTTTCATACGTTTTGGACGCATTCAGCATCCATAACAGACTTGATCAACCACCAAATTAAGGCCTATGGATGAAAAAATTGACCATGTTGTATGAACCATAAAAATCACCAATTTTCTCTTATTTTTGAGCTAGAATGACTTTAGAAACAGTGCATCATCAGATTGTTTCTAAGAACGCCTGAACGTCGCCAAGGAAATCACTAGGCCTGAAGGTCTCTATAACCGCCGCTCCCGCCTGCCTCACCAGTTTCATAACGTTCTCGGTGTAGGGGGCGAACACATCGTCCTTCGCGAGGGGAGAGACGCAGGCCACGACATGTATTCCCCGATCAACCAACCTCTCCAACACCGCGTAGATCTCCATCCTCTCATCCGAAGTAGCGCCGGGATCCTCCAGTACGAAGTCGCTGAAGTAGAAGCAAATCTTCTCGCTCCTCTCCCCCGCAGCTTCTAACTGCTCAAGCGCCCACTTCAGGCTCTGGTTCGGGACCGTCCCTCCCCAAATGCGGGAACCCATGGTCCCCCTAAGAATCTTCTCCACGTCGCCCGTTGTGGATGTGACCAGGATCAGGAGGTTGTCGATGAGTTCGTCCACGTCCCCCTCCTCGTACAGGTCCTTCTGGACGTGGCTGTTGCTCTCGTACAGGACGAGGCCGTACCTCTCCCGGCGGAGGCTCCAGAGAAGGGGTACGAGGGACATTACGGAGTAATGGATGGAGGTCAGCCCCCCGCTCTGGTAGAACATCGTGTTGCTGATGTCCAGGATGTAGACGACGGCCTTCCTTTTCCTAGTCTTCTTGCGGATGAAGAAGTCGTCGTACCCTACCTCCTCCATCCTCTTACCCTGATCAAAGATGTTCTCCAAGGACCTCTCCTCGTCGATGTCCTCGGGGTCGTCCCCACGCTCGAAGGGCCTGAGTATTTGCCTACGGAGCTCCTCGGTACTCCTCTCGAACTCCCGGCCTAGTCTAAGGAGCTTCACCTTTAGGAACTCGGCGAGAAGCCTCCTGGAGCGCTCGTCCCTCCTGCCCTTGCTCCTCCTCAACACTCTCTTAACGAGCTCGTCCTCCCCTGGCCCGACGCCTAGGTCCGGCTTGCTCGTGAACTCCTTGAAGAGATCTACGTCAGAGTCGTAGACCGGTCGGACTTCACCCTGCCCAGGCTTGTCTTGGTCGCTGGACAGGTAACTCACGAGGTCGTCGCTCTTCTGGGAAATGAGGCCAAGGAAGTCTTCCAATTCGGATTCGGTGACTTCCTCCTCGGACTCCTCGACATTGAGGAGTACCTCCAGCGCGATCCTTTCGGCAATACTCTGGTTCTCGACCTTAGAGGTGTAAACGGCGGCGTCGACGAGGTCCTGCATAGAGAGCTTCCCCTTCCTCAGGTATACAGGCAAGAGAAGGTCGCACATGGCGATGCCCTGCCGTGGACTAGGTTTCTCGACGACCCCCTCGCTCATCCTCATCCGGTTTATGAACTCCGGGACGAAGTAGCGAACTACGGAGAAGGGGTACTGGAGAAGGGCCGTTCCCATGGGCTTACCCCAGGCGCTTCTCAAGGATCTCCTCGATTATACCCTCGACGGTCTTACCTGGGTTCCGGACCCTCATCTCCTTGGCCA
>JABXJZ010000092.1 GCA_013375335.1 Desulfobacterales bacterium | reverse complement strand
CAGCGTATTGCCCCTCAGCTCGCTGGCGATCTTCTCCTCATCCTCCATCCAGAGCACGACTCAGTAACTTCAGTAATAGGTGAACTGTAGTGAGTGAAGATGCTTATGAACGGAAAAACTGTATCCTAGATTAGCTAGCTATCGATTCTTCTCACTTCTCGGCGCGCGCTAGTTCAGTGAGCTTTGGCTCTGTCCAAGTATCCTGATCATGAGTTTCTCCCTTGTGAAGCCGAAAGGAGAAAGCATGGTGTAGATAGCATCAACCAGGAGCTTGAGATACTCCTTGACATCATAACGGCTCTCGGTATCCACCAGCTGCACCGGTAAGACACGCCTCTCAGGACGCCTGTTATCAGCATCCACAATTATGTATTTTACAGTTTGACCCGCCATAACCTCTAACCCATGATCCCGAAGTTGCCTGGCAGCTATAGCTTGATGTACACTGTTAACATATCGGTCGGGATCCTTGGAGAGCTGCTTGCTGATGACAAGATCAGCTAAATAAACCTCCCGATTCAAGATCCTATCAGCGTATTTTCTAAGAATCGAAAGCGCATCAGGAATAAGTTCAGCAAACTCTCGCGAGTTTCTCGCCTCTGCTAGATCTTTAATCACTTCATTTTGGCATTGTTGGACGATGTTTGGAGCGTCCCCGCGGCGAAGCTCTATACCCCTGACCTTGACCTTTCCATCTTGGAAGACGCCGTAGAACCGGTTCAAAACTGGAACTCCGAAATGAGTTTTTGAGGGTAAGAAGACGATCCAACGGTATCGTCCCTCATAAGATATCGGAAGCCTCGTGTAATCAGTAATCTCTCTGCACAATTCGATGAAGTCTTTATCCGTAGCCCTTTTTTTCTTCAGATAGAGTGAGTCAACAATCCCGTGAACGATTTCGAAGCCTCTCCGCTCCGCTAGTTTTGAAGTATCCAGCAATGTCTTTCTCGCGAAGGCACAGGCGGCAATGTGGGCATCCACCTTACCGAAACGAGCGTTCCTGTAGCCAAGATAGCCGAAACATGTGCATAGGATGATCTTGTAGGCTGCCTGCCTCTGGTCGTATTTTCTTCTCTCCTCAGGGTCACTCGCCTTATTCCTCATCTCCTTATAGTACATCCGCTTCTTCAACATCAACTTCAGAACCTTCGGGACGATTCCAACACGTCTCTCACACATGTTGTAGCCTAGCTCGGGCACGCGGTTCGCTGAGTCTGAACAACACTCACAACTCACAGTCTCCGGGCTGATGTTCTTCTTAAGCATAAGCATCGGGTACATGCTTGAGAAGTCGATTTCGCCCACATTGTCATGAATTCCAACCTTGGGCTCGAAGTAGAAGCCTCCTCTATCCGCTACCAGCAAGTCCATAGCATTCTTAAAGTTTTCAGGCTCACTCTTCTTCCAAGGAACCAAAAAGCCACCGGTGAATATTGAAGATACTAATGGACATTGCTAAATTCTTGCCAAAAGTGTTACAGCGGCTAACAGAATAAAGGAATAGTAACCAAAGATGAGGTGATGGCTGAGCTTAGAAGCTGGATAGGGAGATAGAGGAGAGAAGGGGAAGGTAACTCTTGAAAGGAGGGTAGTGGTATGAAAGCTGAAGCTAAGAGAATAATTGATATGGTTAGGAAAGGCGCACCTGATGGGGAAATAATGAAGGAGCTTGGCATCCAGACAAAAGCTTCGCTGAAGAAGATGTACTATGATGCTTTGGTTGAAGCTGGGAAGATAAAAGATATTATGACAGAGAGGGAACTGAAAAAGGCAGCACCCAAGAGAAGAGCGTTGACTATTGGCAAAAGGGGAACCATTCTTCTCAGTAATTCATTGCTTATAGACCAGCTTGGTTTCAAACAAGGAGATAAATTTACCGTTGCCAAAAGAAGGACCAGTATTATCCTGAGGAAAACGGAGTAGAGGGAGATACGGAGGCTATCAAACAGGGATATGGGTTCGCTTATAATCGGTTTTCTTTCAAATACATGGAGGAATTCAGGCTATACGAGAAGATGGCAAGGGTGAATAAAAGAGGGTTGTGGGGGGAGTAATATATTTTTGTTCTTGCCAAAGTCCTTTAAGGGAGGATTCGTTTGATCAACTTACCTTAATCCTTTTCTACGAGAATTGCTCGAAACCAATACTTAACTTAAAATATCCTTACCCTGGATATAAGTGTTCGAATCCCCGCTGCGAAAAAATATATTTCAAATGTTCGGGATGTGAAGAACCAATTTTCCCATGTTTCGAGCATGTTGAAAATAGGAATGTTTATTGTGACACATGTTACACGAAGTAGCTGATGACAAAACCTCTCAACTCAAAAGAAAGCGCAAACTTCCAAGAAATAGCCATCTCCAACATGCTTGAATTCACCAAGATAATTGGATATAAACTAACGAAAAAACAACTGATTGATATGACAGTGAGAAGTGTAAGCGAAGACAACATTTATTGCCAAGGCTGCGGCAGACTCCTAAAAGCAAATGAGCGTCCATGTCCAACTTGCGGTTCGGGCAGGCGGCGATACGAGAATCATGTTAAGGAGATTTTATCCTTTTTCGATTCCCACAAGCTCAAACATAAGGACAAAACTGGCTTTAGAAAATTCAAGGCTGAAGTCCGGAGTAAAATTTCAGGAAACACACGTCGCCCTGCCCGGGAATCCTTAACTATAGACCGAACCGATCCAGCCTATACCAAAAAATTCCACCGGGTCGAGGAGAAGGGCGATGATGGAAGTTACCACGTTGTGCATGAACACGAGGAAAAAACGCCAGCCAAACGCCGAATAAAAAAATGAGAATCTATTCTTCCTTTAGAAAAATGGCAAAAACCTGGCCAGACAGATCATCGCCAACGTTATGTTAAATCCCTCTCTCAACTCTAACTATCAAAAATGACAATCCTGTATTTTCAATGACTTAAAGTGTGGAAAACTGTCCTTATAAGGAGGCCAATTAGGAAGGAAAAAGGTAAAAACTTCAACGGGTTAGCTGGATTTCAAAGAAGGGATTTGTAATCAGATGGTTGGCGGTTCGAATCCGTCCGGGGCCTCCAATGATTCCTGGCCCTTACGCCATTCCGCCTGATTGACTTCTCGGCGAGTGTGTTTTCTCTTGACAGGGTGCCCTTTAATGGGTGACCTCTTCCGCCCCTTCCGGATTTCACCTGTACTCATTCACCGTTTCGAATAGGACGAGTAGATTCTCTACCGGAACCTTTGCCTGGATATTGTGCACTGTATTAAAGACGAATCCGCCGTCGGTTTTGAAGGTCTCGACCAGGCTTTTCACCTCTTCTCTCACGTCTTCCGGCGTTCCGAAGGGAAGCGTTTTTTGGGTATTCACGCCGCCCCCCCAGAACGTGAAGTGATCCCCAAATTCCTTCTTTAGATTTTCTGGGTTCATCTTCGCTGCAGAAATCTGAACTGGATTGAGAATGTCAAATCCCGCCTCGCGGATATCAGGAAGAAGGGCATACACGGATCCACAGGTGTGGGTGAAGGATTTCCATGTCGTATTTTTGTGAATCCATTCATTGATTCTCCGGTGGAAGGGTTTGAACAGCTCTCGATAGAGTTCAGGGGAAAGGAAGGGAGCATCTTGCGCACCAAAGTCTGTGCCTGAGACTACCATGACCTGTATTCTCTCCCCCACGGCTTCATGAAATAATTCGAGATTCTTGAGGCCAATTTCCGTCATCCGGGCAAATACCTCTTTGACAAAGTCGGCTCGATTAATAAGAGAGACATACCATTCCTCCACATCTCTGATGCCCTTGGGGCCCTTGAGGGCGGGACCGGGGACAAAGGCAATATCCCCAGGGTTTATGCCAGGGACCCCCCCGGAGACAATAGCATACTCTGTTTGCTCATACAGTCTTTTGGATTCTCTCTCGTAGGAGAGAAGATCACTTTCTGAGAGTATCTTATACTCTTCAATCTGGTCCTCTACTTTAAGATCTCCCTCATTACGGGCGGGTTTTTGCCTGACAATGCAGTCGAAGTAAAAGCCATTCTGGGGCATCCGTGCCGAAGGCGGAACGGATGTATCGCCTTGTGGATATTGATAGATATATCCACTGGCATCGGGCTCGGTATTGAATTTCTCCGGAACCAAAAGTGGTGTACCATCAAAGAACGTCCACCTCTTCCAGTTCTTGTTCTCAAAACCAAAGAGGTTTGTCAGGGGATTGAGAGGAATGGTGTCCACGCCAAGGGCTTTCCGCAATTCGTCATCGACTTCTCCCAGCATCTGAAAGGGATCAACCACGTTCACGGGTTCATCCGGTCGGATAAGGCCCAGGGAAACCTTCAGTTTATGAAGGCTACTCACGTGAATTCCGGTGATCAGAGATGACCCAAGGTCAAGAGGAACTCTATCGGGCTCCCTGTGGTTGAGAGAACAAATAACTCTTTCACGAGCTTTCATAGGGAATTCCCCCTCATTTTCTCATATCCACCCATACATGTGATAGTGTTAGAAACCGGGTATTTACAAGTGAATTATAGGGAGAAGAATCTTGTCCGTCAAATCTAAAAGCCTCCCGAGATAGAGGCCTGCATTGAGGCTTCGATCCCATTTCTTGGGAGGCTATAGGTATTTGAATCATAGCTGCTTGCGACCCTTTATCACTTGACACCCGAATCTCCTCCTCCTATAATCCACACGTGCTGAGCATAAGCTCCTTCTAATATCGGTAATATTTTAATCACTTTTATGTTACGTTTTTGCGGGGGTGCTCTAATGATAGATTTAAAAGGAATTGCTGAGTTCTTGATTGCTGGAAATGCACAAAAAGTGAGAGAACTTGTTCAAGCCGCAATCAATGAAAAAGTGGGACCGAAAAAGATACTTGATGAAGGATTGATCTCAGGGATGGAAGTTGTTGGTACAAAATTTAGAAATTGTGAGATCTACATTCCTGAAGTACTTGTGAGTGCAAGGGCAATGCATGCCGGTATGGAGATATTGGAACCCCTTCTGGCAAAGAGTGGAGTAAAGTCGAAAGGGGTATTTTTAATCGGAACCGTGCAAGGCGATTTGCACGATATCGGGAAGAACCTGGTCGCCATGATGATGAAGGGCGCAGGCTGGAAGGTGATAGATTTGGGGGTAGATGTTGACGCGGAGAGGTTCGTCAAGGCTGCCTTAGAAGAGCGTGCAGATGTCATAGGGTTGAGCGCACTGCTCACAACCACCATGGAAAATATGAAGACCGTAATAGAACTTGTAAAGAACAAGGGGTGCGAGGCCAGGATAATCGTTGGTGGTGCACCATTGACGCAGAGTTACGCTGATGGGATTGGAGCAGATGGATACGCACCTAATGCTGCCGCCGCGGTGGAGACTGTGAGCAGCCTTTTGTAGCTCGGCCATAATTTCTTAGACCAATAGAACCGATAAGATTCACGGTAACTAAGCTTGTATAAGAAAATATCGGTTTTCCAAAAGGGATAACATTCTATGGAGCGTTATGGAAAAGGTGAATCGACCGGGTTAGATCAGACTGCGCTGGGGAAAATTCAGACGGGATTTACCCCGGGAGATTTATATATATCAGAGGAGGATGGGAACGTACTAAGAGGTCTTGCGGAAATGGTGGCAAAAAAAGCTGATAGCACGAGAATGAAGGAAATTCGGCTTCTGGGGCGGAGGCGGCGAGTTCTCCTGTCGAGGCTTCGCTCAAGGCATTGTGTCGGGGACGATCCAGCATAAACAGAATTTCGTCCAGGCTGGGCAGGAACACATCGACGTAAGGCAACACACGCTCCAGTAGTGCCATCCAATCGACCTGCCCAGCCTCCGAAGCCGGGTCAGGATAGGCCATATCCAGCGAGGTCGTTAGACCCTCTACCTTCATGCGTTCCATCAGGGTCGCTAGTTCGACGCCCCTATTTGCGTACATGCGGCGCATAACCGGTGGATAACCAAAGTGGAAAATCTGGGCGCCCGCCAGTTGGTCTATGTCGACATCATCTGGACCGAATGTATCGTTCGTGCCGGGGGAATGGAGAAATATG
>JABXJZ010000403.1 GCA_013375335.1 Desulfobacterales bacterium | reverse complement strand
TCAAAACACCAGACGATTTTAAACTGGCATCGGTTGAATACGAAGGGAAGGTTTACACTATCGCCAGGAAACCCACGCGAGATGAATATGCTGATATGCTCTTTGGCTGGCAGGTAGAACAGGGCGTAACATCTAATTCAATCATCTATGTTAAGGATGGGGTCACAGTTGGTATTGGGACAGGAGAGCAGGATAGAGTCGGCGTTGCAGAAATAGCCATCTTTAAGGCCTACACCAAATATGCCGATGCCCTCTCCTTCAGAAGATATGGTACCTCCTATAAGGCATTGGAAGCCCAGATAAATAAAGGCAGCAAAGACGTCGCCCTAAAGCAGGAGATAGACACGGCAACTGCTGATGCCCACGGCGGGCTGATAGGCTCAACAATGGTATCAGATGCATTTTTTCCTTTCAGGGATGGTGTTGATGTGGCTATTAAGGAGGGGATAAGGGCCGTTGTTCAGCCAGGTGGCTCGTTGAGAGACTTTGAATCAATTGAGGCCTGTAACGAGGCTAAACCCCAAGTAACGATGGTATTTACAGGCCAGAGGGCATTCAGGCATTAAGATGTTCCTTATGCTTCTCTCTGACCCCCTCCCCCCTTTGTCCAGCGGCAGATCACCGGACTTAAGACGAGACCCCTGCCTAATGTGCCTTTTTCTTGTCCCTCCCGCAGCTCACTAAACTGTTCAAGGATCTCACAATGAACAGATGTCCTTACCCCGCAAAGGTTCTTCTCCTGGGGCTGTTTGCCGCACAGGTTCTCGCTACCATCCAGGTCTATCTATCCAATGCCCACCTTTACCGGGCTCTTATTGCCATACGGGATGCAGGTTATCTCACGATTCCCAACCAACGGATGATGCATAATCTCGGGGAATTTGGCCCTGCCTTTTTCGGGGGTCTTTTCTTTACGTTCAGTGTAGGTGCTGGCCTCTCCCTGTTTTCCCTTGCTGCGGCCTGGATGTGGGACCGCCTTGTCTCTAGAAAAAGACTCGTTCTGGTACTGCTTTTGCTGTCCTGGATAGGATGTGTTTTGGCAGTGAACCTTCAGGGCCTCTGCCCAGTGGCAACATCATACTTTCTCCTCATACCCCCTCTGGTCTTTGCGGCTACATCGAGATGGATACCTCCAAAAGCTGGACAGGGTGTTTGGTTAAATGGAATGGTGGTCTTTTCCCCTGCTTTGGTGCTGGCACTCTTATGGACTCCCCAAATGGACAGGCACTTTTTTGTGGACTTCCGGGACAATCTCCTTTTATCCAACCCCTTAGGGACAAAGATCAATGACTTTTACTATACTTACACGCTCTACCCTGCGGAGGTCTTCAAATCCTTGGATCAGAAGATCCTCAAGACCTGCGACCTTCAAGGCATTCAGGAAGATTCTACAGTACGATCCGTGGAAAGGGAATTACTGAATCACGACTACCTTCCTGTGGAGGCAGATGCAGCAGTCGATCTGAAGATAGCGCAAGAGGCCAATACCCTCGTCTTTGAGAGGAGGGGGAGGACAATACTGCGGAGCACGGCCGAGGATTTTTTGGCCAATCCAGGAGCCGTACTGGGGGAATTCTCCTCAAAGACTGACAGGTACGCCTTTTTCCGTCGGTTTACCTTCTTCTCCCTCTTGATAGGATTCCCCGTGAGCCTCTATCTCCTCCTCTATGGCTTGTTCCGTCTTGTATCGGGCTTTTTTCTGGATGTAAGGGCCTCTTCGGTTGTTGCGTCAACCCTCTGTTTTTTGACCGGCATTACCGTACTGGTCCTCTTTCATCAAACCAGGGTCAGAACCATTGAGGTCAGGGATGTGGCTGAAGCCTTGGAATCCGAGCGCTGGCGGGACAGGG
>JABXJZ010000402.1 GCA_013375335.1 Desulfobacterales bacterium | reverse complement strand
TCTTGGGTTTCAAATCTTACAGAAACAGAATGCTCAAATTTCTCGGACTCGAGGCCTGCCCCAACGTGTTGATAGGTTGCTTTTCTTGAAGGCATTAAGAGCAAAAATCCAAGAGCTGTTATTTATCGAATTCATCTGTAACGGCCAGCATTATTTTCTCATCCGACCTTTGCCCTTGAAAGTCGAAACAAGCAGGGCTAAGCCTGCCACGATAAGCACAATGGGCAGCAGGGGAAGTTTCGGTTCGAACAATGCCCAGATCCCACCTATTACAAAGACCAAGCCGACAACAACCCAGAACCCCTCCAGTTTCAGATTGAAATACTTCCGGGCTGCCTGAGCCCCAAGGGTAATGACCCCGACGCCCAACAGGCCGATTCCGACGTCGACCTTCATCAGCAGGGCTACGCCGATCCAGATGAAGAACAGGCTCCATCCTACTGCCCCTAGCTTACGGGCCACTTCGTTTCTCTGGTCTGTTTTTAGCCCCTCACCCTTTTTCATGCTCTCTTCTGACATAGTGTACCTCCTCTGTTAAGGAAATAGATGATCAGGAATAGCTCTTGAATCGAGGTCATATCATTGAAAGGGAAATCTTGAATTGATGGAACGACAAAAAGTTTCTCAAGTCAAGAAAAATGGACTCTCAGAATCGCATTAGAATCAACGACTTTCGAAAGAAGGAGGATGAGCTTACAAACTGTGTTCACAATAATTTGCTGACACTGAGGCCGGCTTTGACGTGGTTCTGGAAAACGGGTTACCTGGTGCAATAGGACACGGGGTAATTTGTTAGGTTGTTGGAGTAACCACAAAGACCTCTTTAGGGGTTTTATGCAGGCACTCGCTCACACCCCTTTCTGTCACAATGTAGTTGTCGCATATGAGGGCAGTCGCTTTTTCCGTGAGAGCCGCGGGATGCACTGCGATATTCATCCCTGCCTTGATCCTCATGGTTTCCCCCGGTTGAAATGCGGGTCTCTCAACCAGGTCATACCCCTGGCCGTGGGCGTATAGTCTCGTTTCTTCCGGGTACCCACGATCCCGCAGGAATTCATTGTTGGCATGGAGCAGTTCCATCGGATCTGCGCCCGGTTTGAGTATGCTCAGAGTTAGTTCCTGTGCTTCCTTTGCCGCCTCAAATTGTTTCGCCAACTCCTCCGGAATTTTGCCAATACAAGCAATTCTATGTAAGTGTGTATAATACCCGGCAGCATCAACGGCCTCTATGAGAATCCCTACCTGATCATCTTCCTTTAATTTACGGTTCATTGCGTGTATGGAATTATAGGGAAATGGCTGACCGGCTGGAGCTGAGCCGATAAGGATGAATTGTTGCTCACTGCCGAGAATCCGGCACTTCAGCCTCCCCATAGCGGCCACTTCAAATTCCCTCACACCGGGTCTTATGGCCTCTAAGCAGGCCTTCCAGGCTTCATCGTGAAGGTGTGCACTGTCTTTGATACGCTCAATCTCTTCAGGGCTCTTAACTGCCTTTATCTCGTCGATCTCGTTGGTGATGTCAACAACTGTGGCGTCGGTCAGATGTTCTCGAATATAGCTGGAGAATCCAGCGCTCATCGCTCCCTCATTGACAAAAGAGATGCGGCAGTTTCTGTAGTGCCTTAGCTCCTCCACCACCTTTTCGCCATCATAGTGAGTGGTGAAATTCAGTGAAAGCATAATCGGAGTGCTAATCCGCTTCTTAACCCCCCTTAGGAGCCAGGCAGGAGGACCGGTTCTGGCTGGATCACTAGGACCATGCCAAATGGTGATCATGTCGTCTGATCGGGGAAAAATCACGCTCACAGGATACCCATGAACCGCTGGCCCATCTGTAAACCATTTGACATAC
>JABXJZ010000401.1 GCA_013375335.1 Desulfobacterales bacterium | reverse complement strand
CAAGCTCTCGGATCATATCGATCAGGGGTTTTAGTGAGCGATTTCGCTCTGCAGGGGGACGGCAGGCTTATAAATGAAACGGGGGTCTATGGGTACACCCAGTTTAGGAGGCATGAGCGTGTATCACTCGGACTGGAAAGGGATCTCCTCCTGAAGGAGGACCGAATACGCGATATAGGAAACCGTGTTCTGCCAGACCTCCCGAAACCCCTGCGACCTCTTCTTGCGATGAGAAACAAAGACCAAGAGGAGAATAGGCCGGAGGTCATTTCTCCAGACAGGCCTTCGATGCTTGAGGTTAGTCGGGAGAAGTTCGTTCAGGCACCAGAAAGGGGGTGGGGCACGCAGTTTCCCAGAGGGTCATGTACCCCTGGCAGGAGTAGTCAGCAACGGGAGGTGGTGGGATGCAGGACCTGAAGATAGTCGTCAAGGAGATCAGGGGGTTCTGCGACATCATGGAGGTGGGGGACTACTGCGTCGCCAGGGGAAGCAGGCTGAGCATCCCCGAGGGGCGCCACTTCTGCTACTACGCCCTCTCTAGCGTCATCCCCCTCCTGCCCGCTAAGCAGAGGAAGGTCGACGAGCCCGGCGACTGGATGCCCACCACCTGGGAGGTCGAGTGCCCGGACCCGAAGGGCCGGGTCATCTTGCAGATGGTGCCCATCGAGCCGGAGTAATGCTCAACGACCCTTCCTATTGGGGCGCCTTAAACGCGTCTGTGAGATTCTTACAAAATAGGACCTCTTTCTATGAACATGTGAAGTCACGGTGATGTGAGGAAAAAATAGTGGATAAGGTTAGGATTTGGGTTCAGGTTATCTTCTCGTAGAAGACTAATTCATCCAGCGGCAATCTGTTACGTCTCTCCGGCCAACTTTCCGGTACCCCGACGGGTATCATGCAGGTTCTCGAATATTTTTCGGGTATGTCAAAGTTTTTCATGCACAGCTCTTCAGGTACCGAGTCCGTGTAGAACACCGTGCCATATCCCATTGCCCTCGCTGCGAGCATTATATGACACGCCGCGATCGAACCGTCCTTGTCTTCGTAACCTTTGTACCTCGCGGTCTTGTCGACGAGGACAAGTATGTAGAGGGGTGCCGAGAAAACGTCATTGTAGTGCTTTCGGAGGGTCTCTTCATCCGGGACCTCATCCCCCCGAGCCCTGAGCACCGACTCCCTTGTTTTTATGCAGTCTTCTTTCAACTTGTCGAGTTTTTCTCTGTCTCGTACTACAAGGTACCTACACGCCTGCTGGTTCCCAGAGTTGGGTGCCAGCCTTGCCGAGTTCAGTATCTTCTCAAGGTGTACTTGTGGCACTGGGTCCGGCTTATACCTTCGTACGGAAACTCGCTTTTCAACGACCTCAAAGAAGGGAGGATCGCGGGTTTCCTCATCTGTGGTGCGGTTGGTCATGGTTATTATTATACCTTAATGTTTTTAGAAATACATGTTTCGCGCGCGCATTTGAGCTCTAAAATAATCACATAAGTACTTTAAACATCGGCGTATTGTCTCATCTGGATAGCCTCGATGGATGTTGAAAGGCTCCTAAGCCTTTTGAGGGGTCGGAAGGCCCCCTTTCACCTCGTGGTGGGCTCAACGAAGTTCGTCGACCAGTCTCTATATCCCTTCGGGGCCGACGAGATCCCCATTCTATGCGATCTGGAAGAGGGGCGGGCGCGGGGCCTAGAAGCGCACACCAGTGGCCTCAGATCCATGGTGCTGCCGGGCGCCGGCGGTTCGTGGTTCAAGGCCAAGGCCATCGGCATACCCTCCGGGATTTCGAGGCCCTTCCTTCATGATGGTTGGATCTGCACCTATCACCTGTCCGAAGCCTACATCGGCACAGGGCGT
>JABXJZ010000091.1 GCA_013375335.1 Desulfobacterales bacterium | reverse complement strand
GATGTTCGATGCTCGGAATAACCTTTCACACCAGGTTTCCCATGAGGTGCGTCGGCACTTTAGAGAATCTGTCTTTCAAACGGTTATCCCACGAAACGTGGCTTTGAGTGAAGCAGCGAGCTACGGGAAACCAATTATGCTCTACGATATTCGATCAAGAGGGGCCCAGAGTTATTTAGAACTTGCAAGGGAAATAATTTTAAGAGGAGGGGAGAAACGTGGCCAAACGTAAGGCCCTTGGAAGAGGTCTGTCGGCCCTACTTCCAGACACGGCTATCTCAAGCGATGATCGGGGTTTTTTCTATTGTCCTGTCGAAGCCATTTCGCCTAATCCCCATCAACCAAGGCAGAGTTTCAGCGATTCCGAAATGACGGAACTAGTGAACTCCATAAAGGAGAAGGGGATTATCCAACCCATATTGGTCAGTCGGACGAAGGATGGTTTTCAACTCATTGCCGGAGAAAGGCGCTGGCGCGCAGCTCAGAAGGCAGGCCTTAATAAGATACCTGCATGGGTAAGAGATGCATCTCCTGCGGAGGCCTTGGAGCTAGCCCTTATTGAGAATACCCAACGCAAAGATCTCAATCCCATCGAGGAGGCATCTGCGTACCATGAGATGACTCAGAATTTCAACCTAACACAAGAGGCGCTTTCAAAGCGCATAGGGAAAGATCGTTCGACGATTGCCAACTCCTTAAGACTGCTGAAATTGCCCTCCGTCATTCAGCAGGATCTTATAGATGGGCAACTTACTCCAGGACATGCGAGGGTTTTGGTTACTCTGGGATCTCCTTCAGTCCAAAGGGAGATCAGGAACCTGATCATAAAGAGATCTCTATCCGTTCGCCAGACAGAGGCCTTGGTTAGAAGGACCTTGGCTCCGAAAAAGGCAAAGAGCTCCAAAGGTGCGCCGGACTATTACCTGGAGTCTTTGGCCAGAGATCTTCAAAAGTCCCTGGCCACCAAGGTAGCTATTAGACGGACGGGTGAAAAAGGCAGGATCATAATCGAGTTTTACTCCGATGAGGACCTATCCCGTGTGGTTGATCGATTACTGTGACCTCCCTTCTCTGCCACCTTCTTTCATTTCCCTGAATCAACCTCTTAATATTTTCCCTATGGAGCAAGGTGATGAGGAGAGATATGATCACGGAAATGACCGTTAGGGGGGTGGAATGACCCAAGAGATACAACCAAATAGGCATGGTCAGGGCTGCCACGAGGGAGCCCAAGGAGATGTACCTCCATAGAGACACCAGGGTAAGAAAGATGATTCCGGAGAATAGACATGAAAGCGGCGAAATAGCCAAAAAAACTCCGAGGCATGTAGCTATTCCCTTCCCCCCCCTGAAGCGGTTGTAAATTGAAAATTGGTGTCCCAATAAGGCTGAGAGACCAACTATTCCCTTGAGGGCCTCAAGTATCTCTGCTGAACACCCCAAGAGGGAGTGAGCCAATGCCACTGGAATGAACCCCTTCAGGGTATCTACCACGAGGGTAATAATCCCCCATTTGAGACCAACCTCACGAGCAACATTGGTGGCTCCAATATTTCCGCTTCCCGCGCTGGTTATATCCAATCTTGCCGCCTTTCGGCTTATCAAAACACCAAAGGGGATTGAAGCCAAAAGGTAGGCACCTATAACGAGCGCTATGAAAACCATCCACATGTCCACTAATGCCTAAAAAGGCAGAAGAACCGTTCCAAATTTATGTTGCCTGTTATGTAGTTATCATGCTATCAAAAAGCTTCCAACGGACAGTAGAAAAAGACATTCAACCTTTTCACTGTTATTAAGATAAATTCAATTACCAGAGGTTGCAATCCAAATCTTTCAACATGAGGGCTTCTTTGAGTTCACTAATGGTTATGGACGGCCAAGGGGGCGGAATAGGCAGGGCTATCATAAAGAGACTCAGGGGCACCTTTGGCGAAGAGGTGGAAATACTTGCCTTGGGGACAAATTCCGTGGCCACCTCCCAGATGATGAAGGCAGGTGCCAACCGAGGAGCTACCGGGGAAAATGCCATCATAAAGACGGCTCCGGAGACTGACATTATAATCGGTCCGCTGGCTATAATTATGGCCAATTCCATGATGGGAGAAGTAACGCCAGGAATGTCCCAGGCTATCTCATCAAGCAATGCCCTAAAGATATTAATCCCATTGACTCAGGAGAGCGTTAAGATAGTCGGTGTATCTGGCGAACCCTTGCCTCACCTTATTGATCAAGTCATCGAAATTATAAAAGGAGAGAAAAAAGATGAGTGAGGAGGCAGCTTGAGATGCCAAAGGCAGGCTATGCAAAGGTCTCATTTCAACCAGGCATAGTCACTCCGAAAGAAAAGGCATGCTCCTATTCAAGAGGGCATCTCCATTGTCGGCGAGCTTTTGAGGCAGAGAGAGGTAAAAGTACCCCTCTTCCATTCGCCCTCTTTTAATACATCCGTTTCCGTATATCCTGCATTTAATCGACAGCTCCTCTAAAGCCTCTCTCGTTTGATCTACGGTAAGTATTCCGCTCTTGATCAGTTTAACTATGGCCCTGATCCTAAAGCGGTCCAAACTGCCGAAACGCCGGGAAAGCTGATCTTCCTGCCCTCCCTCCTTAACAACCAGCTCCTTGTCGATCAAATAAACAGGATAACGACAAGATATCCTCAACCACAGATCATAGTCCTCGCCGGCCGGAAGGGCTTCATCGAAAAATCCAGCTTCTTCAAAAAGAGACCTCCTTAATATAATACTTGATGGGCTCACTAGACAGAGTTTCAATGATTGCTTGAATACATCTCCCGATGGCTTTTTGTGTCTTGTCTTCGGGTTGACCCGCCTACCCCTTCTTATCCATATTTCCTGCGTCTGACAGGCTACAGCGCTGGGATTCCTTTGAAAAAATTCCATTTGGACCCGTAACTTCTCCTTAAGCCAATAATCGTCAGAGTCCAGAAATGAAATCCAAGGCGCGGCAGAGCTCTTTACTCCTCTGTTCCTGGCTGCTGATACTCCTCGGTTAACCGGCTGCCGTAGGTATCTTATAAAGGGCATATAGTCGTTGAGGGCAGCACTGGTATTATCACTTGAGCCATCGTCAACTACGACTATCTCGAAGTCCCTGAAATCCTGGTTGAGGACAGATCTTACCGCCCTTACAATCTTTTGAGACCTGTTAAAGGTTGGAATTATGACGCTAACCTGAGGCATCTCCTAAAGCGAGTTCCAAGTAAAGGCAAGCACACCGGCAAAAAGAAGATTGCCGTCGACAAGAGACTGCAAGGAAAACCCATCCCTTATCCATCCCTTCTGATATGCGGTCAGGTAAAGAAAGGCGATAACAAAGCAGGCGGTAAGAGGATAACCCAGTTTTGAAACGACTCCACTACCCGTTGACAGCAAGAGGATTCCTGCAAAAATACCTGTCAATAAGAGCAAAAGCCTCAATGCCCTCTCCTCTCCCAGGGCTATCGGAAGGGTCTCCTTTCCCACTATCAAATCTCCCTGAATATTGAGGATATCAAAGAGGGCAGACCGTACGTAACACATGGAGAAAACAAACAGAAAAGAGATCCAGACCCCGGGCCAAAAAGGTCTTGGCCATCCAATAATAGGAAGCAGGGAGCTAATAGTACCCCAAGCCAATGCCTCTGCCAGGGTTTTTGAGCCAGGCAGATCCTTTATTTTTGTATAGCGCCCCAGATAGCCAAATCTCCATGGTATTATTGGAATGCTATAGATTAACCCGAGTATCGTTAAGGCGAGGAAAACCAGAAACTGAGCTATACCTAAAGATAGACAAAGAATGAGCCCAGTGGCTATCCCCACCAGAGAGGTAGCTATGAGAAAGGTCTTGTGGCGGGTATAGAAAAGGACTATACCAGGATCGTTGTATTTATTAGCCTCTCTATCCAGGAATCGATTGAGCACGTGCATGCCATAAACATACAGCAGGGCAAGAGACGGGTAGACTAAGGATACACTTCTCCCTGTTAGAACAAGGCCCGCATAGGTGAGGGAAAAAGCCCCTATGGACTCGGGGATGGTGATCTTGGTCAAGAATTCGAGCACCTTTCCGGGCAAACTGCCAAGGGTATCTCGCCCACTCCTGCCCATGGTCTTCAGTCGCTCAATTACCCTCTTTATCATCCAGTTAGGCGTTGACGCCCCGGCAATAACTCCAACCGTTTCCGTCGCGTTAAACCACGAGGGCTGCAGCTCCTTTTCCGTCTCAACGTGAAATGCCGGCTTGCCCGTTGATTTTGACATCTCATATAACCGTCTTGTATTGCCACTATTTTTGCCACCAACTACCACTATGTTATCTACCTCAGATGCTAATGACCTCACTTCCCTCTGTCGCTTATAGGTCTCATCGCAGATGGTATGAAATATCACGGCGTCTGGATACCGGGCCTTAATCGCATTTACTATTTCTCCGTAGGTATCTGCATCCTGTGTTGTTTGGGATACGACCACTAGTTTTTTCTTCTCAGGAACCCTTTCGACATCTTCAGGAGAACGAATCACGATACTATTCCCCTCGCCATAACCCATCAAGCCAACGACCTCCGGGTGCTTGGCATCTCCAAAGATAACCGGGGCATAGCCCCTACTAGCGTATTTCCTTATAATCGCCTGTACCCTCCGCACCCGGGGGCACGTTGCATCAATTATCTTGAGATTGGAAGACCCTATCGTCTCCCGTTCGTTCGGTGTAATACCATGGGCCCTGATTATCATCCTTCCTTTGTCATTCTCATCAATATCTTCCTTTACATCTACACCCTTAGACCGAAGGAGATCCAAGACCTGCTGATTATGGATTAAGGGCCCGTACGTGAAGAGTTTTCCATCGCCCTTGTTGGCCTCAAACAGGGTCATCTCCATCGCCCTCCTCACACCCATGCAGAATCCGACGTTTTTGGCTAATTTAACCCTCACCAGCAGTCTCCCGCCTTATGAACCCAAAATATCTATCAGCAATAGACATGAGTGTTTGCCTTCCATCTATTTCCGAAACTAAGTATTTTAAATATTTTCTATGCGGAAGGTTCTTCGTGTACAATAAGAGTAGGCCCTTCATGATATTTGTAGCCCGATTCTCTCCGAGGTATTGTAGGAGAAATGCGTAATGCTCCATGATCAACTTATATCTGTCATCCAGGTCCGGAGTAGCAAAACTTCCCTTTTCTTCCAACTCCAAAATCTGTTTGAAGATCCACGGATTGGATAACGCCGCCCTGCCGATCATCACCCCATCGCAGTTTGTCACAGAGCGCATCTTTAACGCCAAAGAGGGCTCAGTTATGTCACCATTACCGATAACGGGGATCCTGAGGGCCCTCTTTATCCTCGTAATCAATGTCCAGTCGGCTCTTCCAGAAAACCCTTTACTGGCAAAGCGTGGATGAATACACAAACCATCAGCTCCGTTGCCTTCAACTATCTTGGCTATTTCAAGGGCATTCGCCTCTTCTGGTGACCATCCAGCCCTGATCTTGGCCGTCAATGGAAGAGAAGTGCTCCGCCGCGCAGCAGCAACGACCTTACCCGCTTTCTTCGGATCCCGCATCAGAGCTGCTCCTGATCCTGTCTTAACAACCTTCTTTACCGGACATCCCATGTTAATATCAATAACATCCACCCCTTTTTCAGTTGCTATGCGAGTAGCCGTGGCGATTGTATCTGGTTCAAAACCAAATAACTGGGCAGCAATAGGCCTTTCAGCGCGATGGGTGTCAAGATACGTAGAGGTCTTTGACTGCCCTCTGGAGAGGCCTACTGCGCTAATCATCTCGGTCACGACAAGACCCGCCCCCATTTTCTTGACAATCAGGCGAAAGGGTAGGTTTGTTCTCCCTGACATGGGCGCTAGAATGAGCCAGTTCTTCAGCTGTACTGTACCAACCGTCAGCATAAGGTCATTTTAGATTAATCTCCCTGTCATTACAACGCTAAAAGCACCCTTACTGCAGGGCCACGTCATAGTGAAACATAACCTGGCGATTCCTAAGCCTATTGTTGGGTATGGGTATCTCTTTTTTTGCTATGCCCTCTCATAGTTAAATCTCGTGGCAGTTTCAAACTGGTGTATATAGGCTTTAGCAATGGATTCCATTGATTGGTCAGAAAT
>JABXJZ010000400.1 GCA_013375335.1 Desulfobacterales bacterium | reverse complement strand
ATTCTAAGGCTTATGGCGCAATAAACCATTTTGAAACGACCCAATAAAGCCTCACGTTATAGGGCATACTGAAAAAAAAGATACCCATACCCTGGACCTTGACGCTATCCTGGGGACGCAAGGGCTTTCCTTGACAGATCGAAGAATAGCTGATATAGAGGCCTGAAAAAGCCTTTTAGCAGAGGGAGGTATTGCTATGCCTGAGGAAGAGGTGGGTGTGATCGTTAAATTTTTCGCCAAGCCAAGCGTGGCCGCCATAGAGATAACAAGGGGATCTATCAAAAGAGGTGATATCTTAAAATACAAAGGCCACACTACCGACTTTACCGAAGAGGTAAAGAGCATGGAGATCGATAACCAACCTGTAGATGAGGCCACGGTTGGTGATACGATCGGGGTCAAGGTAGAGGAAAGGGTAAGGGAAAAGGATAAAGTCTATAAGGTCGTGGACTGAGCGAAGAGCCCTTTAGGCGCAGGAACTGAGATCAAAGCTACATCTCACACAAGAATCCTTCCTGTTCTGTTTAAAACCGCAGTTAGGGCAGATGACAAAATCCTGGTGGAAGGTGATGTCTTTTTTTTCAGCAGAGGGTCGAGTCTCGTTGAATTCCCCTGTCTCCTGAATAGTAACTATCCCGCCAGCATTGATGATGGTCTCGGCATATCTCCGGGCATCAGCTAACGTTAACTCCCTTTTCAATACTACCGGCGCCTTCTCCAAGTATTTATCTAGCGTAGGCCCAGGGACTCCAAGTTTGGCCATATTTTGCCTGAAACTCTCCGTATCAAGCGTTATACCAAAAAAGACAACCCTGTATTTCTTGGTCACTCTTCCAGGAAATTGCCGAGTAATAAAGTCGATGATCGGACTTCCATATCGATTTAAGGACAGATTGGCTTTATGTCAAGCCAAAAAGGGGACGCGCCTGCCATTGTTTTCCTTGCAGAAATGTACCGTCGTGTGATAATAAAGTCGGCTTTGGAGTGCCGGAACTGGGAAATCACTGACAACGATTTGTGAATACTATATAATACTGTCAGGTTCAAATAAAAAATCCGATATCGAGGAAATAGATCTAACTTGTCTGAGCTATTGAATAAAAGGGAACATATCGAGACCAAAAGGCTTACCTTCGATAGCAACGAATTAGTAAGGAGTCTTTACGGGGAAAACAACGGCAACCTCAGGTTGATAGAGAAGAGGCTGAACATGACAATTAACATCAGGGGAAATGAGCTCATTTTACAGGGTGGTCTTTCGGAGTTAGAGGTGGCGGAAAATCTGTTGAGCCAGCTATATGGGTTGCTCAAGGAAGGGTACCCCATTTACGAGAGGGATGTCGATTATTCCCTGAGGATCCTGAGCAGTAACCATAAATCAGAGCTGAAGCCGATATTTCTAGATAGGGTCTACATCCCATCAGAGAAAAGGATAATAACCCCCAAGAGTATCAACCAGAAGACCTACATAGATAGTATAAGGAAGTATGATATGGTAATCGGCATAGGACCAGCCGGCACGGGAAAGACATATCTTGCCATGGCCATGGCCATATCATCCTTGATGAAAAAGGAGGTCAACAGGGTTGTCCTGGCGAGACCAGCAGTGGAGGCAGGCGAAAAACTGGGTTTTTTGCCAGGGGACCTATACGAAAAGGTGAATCCTTACCTCAGGCCACTCTATGATGCGCTCCATGATATGATGGATTTCGAGAATGCCCTGCGCCTCATTCAAAGCGGTGTCATGGAGGTAGCGCCTTTGGCTTTTATGCGGGGGAGGACACTTAATGATTCATTTATCATACTAGATGAGGCCCAAAACGCAACACCTGAACAGATGAAGATGTTTCTGACACGC
>JABXJZ010000399.1 GCA_013375335.1 Desulfobacterales bacterium | reverse complement strand
CCAAATGCTCTTTGAAATAGGGGGCATTGGCATAGGAGGCCTTTAGGCTGGCCAAGTGCTTCTTTCTCCAGTTGCCTTCAGGGCATATCGTTACCTCGTTGATCTTTTGGAGGCCAAGTCCCTTTCTCCATACCGGGATGGTAATCCAGAGGGTTCCCTGGTCGTTTTTAAAGCGATTTCTCGTTATCCAGGTTGTCCTCTGAGGAAATTGAACATCATCTAGAATAACCATTACGTCAGAAAGATGGGCTTTCAAAAAGAACCCGGGGAATGGGGCAAAGAATGGTTGGTAAGTAGATACAATCATCTTCGCCTTTTACAAAACTCAATCCTTCATGAGGGATTCAATTTTGGCAAGTTCATCGACGGTGTTGATATTGAGAAAAGCCCTGCTTGGCGAGCCGAATTTCCTGATCTCATCTTCCTTGACATACCTAACCGATACGTGGTCATAAAAAAGCCTGATCTGGTAACGTTTGGAGTCAATAAGGCTCCTGATAGGCCCCAAACAGGCTCGGGTATAGATAGCATGGAGAGGTTCTATTTCATTGGCAACTGAGGGAACGACGGCTGCATGATTGTCCCTTATATCCACCATATACCGAACTAGTCGCCTGTTGATAAATGGCATATCACATGGAATGAAAAACCCTGCCTTGTCAGCTATACTCATCAGCCCCGTGTATATCCTACCTATGGGGCCTAACCCTTTAACGAGGTCTTCTACTATTGGAATCTTGAGGTACTCATAGTCCCTCTTTTGATTGGTGACGAGGATGACCCGTTTGAAGATATTTTTCATTTGCCCCGCCACTAGGTCGATCAATCGGATACCACCAATCTCCAGAAAGGCCTTGTTTTGACCGTAGCGTTCACTTGATCCGCCAGCCAATATTACGGCCGTGATGTCGTCGTAGGGCCTTTTTTGCTCAGGTTGTTCCCCCATAACAGTGACATTCCCCTTTACCCATATTTATACACAAACCTCTATAATTGGTCAAAATGGGAAGGCAGGATGCGCGATCCCACGAGATTTTTGCCGCATGGGCCAGCAGCAATGCCCAGCTTTCCGTGATTTCGAAAATTCTCGGGTAATTCGTTGACATAGAAGGCATTTTGTGGCATATTGATCGCTGATTTTCTCGCAGGGCTTATGACATGAGGCTCGAGAGGGAGAATTGAGCAAAGACGATTTAATACATTTGGAAGGCCTAGTCACACGGATGCTCGGGGGAGGGACTATGGAAATTGAGTGCGACAAAGGGATTAAGGTCACGGGTGTCCTTTCGGGTCGAATGAAGAAGAATAAGATCAAGGTAGTAGTTGGAGACAGGGTTCAGGTCAGTGTCTCCCCCTACGATACTGCGCACGGCCTCATCACCTACCGTCTGAAGTAGAGCCCTGCTTTCACAGGAGATCTGGTGGTTCTCCCTGATAAAGTAACTACCTCTCCCTGAGGAACTGCACTACCACAAACGGCTGTTAGCCAATTCCCTGGAATACCAATCTTCTGCGCCTCTTTCTATTGTCAAAATCCACGAGAACAATCTGCTGCCAGGTACCAGTTGCAGGCTTATTGGCCACGAACGGTACTGTGAGAGAGGTCTTGCATATCGCTGACCTCACATGGGAGAAGCCATTTCCATCACCCCACCTGAGGTTATGCCTGTATTCTATGGCTTGGGGGATCAGTCTTTCAAAGGTATCTTTCAGGTCCTCAATAACGCCTGGCTCGAACTCGATGGTCGTTACACCGGCTGTGGAGCCTGGAACAAAAATGATCACAGCGCCTTCGGAGAATGGTAGCTTTCTTACGAAATCAGCCACCAATAGGGTAATATCGCGAACATCACTAAAGCCC
>JABXJZ010000090.1 GCA_013375335.1 Desulfobacterales bacterium | reverse complement strand
CTCAAACGCTCGGGATCAGCCCGTACGAATTAATGAACGTTGAAGCAGAGAACTCGCCTGTCGGAGCTAATGGACTGATCTTTCTCCCTTATCTCTTAGGCGAGCGGAGTCCCCGTTGGAACCCCCAAGCGCGGGGGGCATTTATTGGGTTGACAATTCGCCACACGCGGGCGGACATGATACGCGCCGCATTGGAAGGCGTTACCATGAACCTGCGCGTGATTCTCGATGCTTTCAGGTCCCAGGATACTCAGATTGAAGCAATGCGTCTCATCGGAGGGGGCGCTCGTGGGCGTTTCTGGAACCAGATGATGGCCAACGTATACGGTATGCCTGTGCACCGGCTCGCTATAGTCGAGGAGGCCACCTCGATGGGCGCTGCGCTGACCGGTGGCATCGGTGTCGGCTTGTATCCAGGTTTTCAGATGATCGAGAAGATGAACCAGATTACTGAAATAATGGAACCAGATCCTCTTGCCCAGGCAGCTTATGAACGGATTTACCCTATCTTCGAGGCCGCTTATCAAGCGTTGGTGCCTGTTTTCGACATGATAGCTGAGGTCCCATGAAGCCTCAGACCATCACGAGGCCGGTCGCTGGAAAAGATACCATACTCACCAGCGGGAATGGACACGCATAGAATGAGAGTAATCAGAATGACGCAACAAATAAAACCACGTACAGTTTCTACCCTATACTTTATTGGTGTGACGACAACGCAGTCGTCTATCATGAAAGTATTCCCTCGTTGGTCCGATATTCTGGGCCTGGATTCGAGGATCATTACACAAAATTCGGCCACGCAGCTCGGCATAGGAACGAGGTAGTCAAACATGTCACGTGTACCGTCTAGTAGGTCGATCTTGTGTCATCTTTGCTAAAGAGACAAGGGGGAAAAAATGGAGTATCGTTTTCTTGGAAATACTGGACTCAGGGTTTCACAGCTCGAAATGGGGGTCCAGACATTTGGTTGGGGTGCTGATGAAAAGACGGCTCATGCCATGGCAGACCTATTTGTGGAGGCTGGAGGCAACTTCTTTGATACGGCCGACAGCTATAATCAAGGGGTTTCAGAATCGATGCTGGGCTCATGGCTTAAAGCGAGAGGAAACCGGCAGTCATTGATCATTGCCACAAAGGTATTTTTCCCTACAGGAGATGGTCCCAATGAATCGGGATTATCTCGTAAGCATATATTCCAATCTGTTGACGACAGCCTCCGTCGGCTACAGACGGATCATATTGACCTGTATCAAGCCCATTGCTTTGACATGTCAACCCCAGTAGAGGAAACACTAATCGCTTTTGATGATTTAGTTCGTGCCGGGAAGGTTCTCTATATTGGTTCGTCAAATTTTACGGCATCCCAACTCATGAAAGCATTAATGTTAAGCAGGATGCATGATTGGGCACCTTTCATTTCTCTTCAAGCTGAGTACAGCCTCATTGTTAGAAGCTCTGAATGGGAGCTCCTCCCTCTATGCAGAGAAGAAGGCCTCGGCTTCTTGGCCTGGTCTCCCCTTGCAGGTGGATGGCTCACTGGAAAGTACAAGCGGAACCAGCCCCCACCGCCCGATAGCAGAGTCGGGAGGCGGGATCGGTGGGATGATCAACCAGAACAGCGTGAGAACGAGCTCACATGGCGTGTGATTGATACTCTCATGGAAATCGGAAAAATGAGGGGAACAACTCCTGCACAAGTGGCTCTCAATTGGCTTTTGCACCAACAGGGAGTTACGACGGCGATTCTCGGGACACGGACGGTAGATCAATTGAGGGAAAATCTGGGTTGCATAGGCTGGAAGCTTTCTGATGAGGAAATGGAGAAAATCCACGCAGCGAGCGAAATTCCTCTCCCCTATCCTTATCGGTTCATCAAAAGGTATACAAGGAAAAGAGAACACAGCTGAGATTGGAAGTTAAGCGTAGAAGGTACATCCGTGATGTAAATCAGAATGTTGGCAGCCTCGGCATGTATGATTATCTAGCAAGTAGGTTCACCTCGCATAGTATACCCTTCTTCAGCTCTTTCAGATCCCTCTATCCACTACTTTCTCATCGGTATCAATCCCCTGACCAGATAGCGTTGTAGGCTCAGAGCTATTATGATCACCGGGGCTATAGCCAGTGTTGATAATGCTGATATATCCCACCATTGGGGTCCCCGCTGAAAATGCTGGGAGGCGATTAATATGGGCACAGTCCTGGCATCACTAAATGTCAGGATCAGGGCAAACAGGAATTCGTTCCAGGCGAAGATGAAACAGAGCAAGAAAGTAACGGTCAAGCTGGGCAACGTCATAGGTATGATAATTCTGAAAAATATCTGGGTTCTCGAGGCGCCGTCGACCATAGCTGCCTCTTCGATCGAGTAAGGAATTTGTGACAAGAAATTGCGCATCACCCACACTGCTATGGGCAAATTGAATGAGCTATAGACCAGTATCATACCCAGCAGGCTATCAATCAGGTATTTCTCACTGACTATCTTAAACATCAAGAAAAGTGCCAGCACAGTAACAATTGGCGGCATCATCCTTTGGGAGATTATCCAGACAAGTATATCTTGGTTGCCCAGGCGTCCAAGTTTGAACCGAAACCGGGTCAGCCCGTAAGCTGCCATCGTGCCCAGTAGCATAGCAACAAGCGAGCTAACGGTTGCGATAATTATACTATTTTTGAAAGGTCGAATTACCTCACTCACCTCCACAGTGAATATTCTTTTCCACCATTTCAGCACTGGTTTAAAATCCGCCCAGGGAATATATTTTGGACCCATGAAGACATCTAATTTTTCCTTGAAGGAGGTAGTTATCGTCCAATAGATGGGAAATAGAGCAAAAATCCCCCAACTGACAAGTAATGTATACGTAAGAATCTTCAGCAATCTTTCCTTACCTATTGCTCTCATTGCACTGTTAGCTCCTGAAACCGTCTCGTCATCAATAAGAGAACAATGGAGATTACTAAGACCATGATAAACAAGCTGAAGGCTATTGTAGAACCATATGCCAGATCGAAGGCGGATAAACCCAGGCTATACCCGAACAAAGTCATACTTTCGGTGCTTATACCAGGGCCACCACCAGTCATAATATATATGGTATCTATTATCTTGAATGTCTCGAGAACCCTGATAAGTATAGCGGCAACAGATGCAGGCGCGAGCAAAGGGAATATAATGTGCCTGAATAGTTGCCAGCGGGAGGCGCCGTCTACCCGTGCTGCCTCGAAAAAGCCCGAGGGGATGGTCTCTATGCCTGCAAGTAAGATGAGGAACATAAGAGGCGTCCACTGCCAGATATCCATAATGATAATGGAATATATCGCTGTCCCTGAATCCGTCAGCCACCCCAAAGCGGGAAGCCCAAGATAAGGGAATATATGGTTGACCGGCCCGCGAGTATAGTTGAACATCATCCGACCCATATATCCAACCGCAATGGGTGCCAGCATCATTGGGGTGAGAAACAAGACCCTAAAAGAACTTCTTCCTTTAATCTTTGTGTTACTGAGCAGTAGAGCTAATCCCAGCCCCAGAACATACTCAACAGTTACTGCTATCACTACGATTAAAAGGGTATTCGATAAGGCGTTCCAGGTGCGTTCGTCGGCAAACAGCCTCGCCCAATTACGGAGCCCAATGAAATGTATGCTTAAACCACCAATAAAAGATACTTTACTGAGCGTTAGCCAAAGGGAGAACAAAAAGGGGAATGTAGTTAAAGCGATGAGAACTAGTACCGTAGGAGCGAGGAATGATCTACCTGCCCGTTTCCCAGAAAATAAGCTCAATAGCTTCTTCATACGATATTGCCATACTACCTTTCTCTAAGAATGGCATGTCCCCAGAAACTTTGGGGATAATGCCAAGTCACTGGGGACATGCCTGAAGCTCACTTTGCTTAAGTATTTAATTAGGTAACCCTAATGAAGCTCGATAGGCCTTCAACTGGGCATCCTTACCAAGGTCTGCAGTGATTCGCTCCCATTCTTTGTATGCAGCGTCCAGTGCCTCTTTGGGAGTTTTATTGCCTGCGAGCGCCATGGCGAGCTGTGCATCAAGTGCCTCAAAGTAGCGAGCTGCACCAGGAATCCTCAAATCAGGTTGGACGTTGGGATGTGCAATAGTTGCCTCTATGGCCCCCAGGTAATCTCCTGGATGCACAAATCCATACCCGTACCAGCCGGCCAATTGCTCGAAATGCGACTTTCTGCACGGGTTAAAGCCTGTCTCGGGTGTCGTCACATTAATGTAACTGTTTCTTGGGTTACCCAGAAAGGAGATGAAGTCATAGGCTGCTTTAATGTGATCGCTCTTAGCATCAATTGAAGCTATCCAACCCCCAAAAGCAAGATAGGGTGCCTGGTTTCCTTGAGGGAATTCTACCCATTTCTTCTTCTTGTAGTCCCAGACTTTGGTCGTTCCAGGCATGATAGTGTAGCCGCACTTACCCTTTATCGTGCTCTCAGGGCTCGTGTCTGCCATGACTCCGATGTCTCCCCAGTCTATGGCCATAGCCGCCTCTCCCACAGAAAACACGGTTCGTATCTCACCGGAATCCATATTTATTACACCCGGAACGCCAAGCTCTATCAGCATTTTCCAATCCTCAAGGGCCTTGACATGACCAGGGCTGTTTATCAGGGGCTCCATAGTCTTAGGGTTAAAGAAGAGGCCTCCGGGTTGGCCTGGTATGCTTACATAGGCTGCTGCACGGGAGAAGAATGTCCAGTATGCTTGGTCATTCTTCCTCATAGCCTCCACAATACCGTATTCGGGCCTTCCGTCGCCATCCCAATCCCAACCATTAAAGAACTCTGCTATATCCCTGTGCTGCTTCCAGGTCTTCGGAGGTGCAAGTTCGTATCCATACTTCGCTTTAAACTTCTTCTGGTACTCGGAATTCTCTATGGCGTCTCGGCGATAGTAAAAGATGTGGTTGTCACCATCCATGGGAACAGCCCAAATCTTGCCTCCATATGAGGAAATTCTTTCCCGGTAAACTGGGAGAATATCTTCCCATCCTAGTTGTTTGTCTTTTTTGATAAAATCATCCAGAGGAACCAGAAAGTTATTGCCTGCAAAGTCCGCCAACCAGGCCGCTGGGAAGATGATGATATCATACTTTTTCGCCCCCATGGAGAATGAGGAGAACATCTTCGGATATAGCTCTGCCCAAGGTGCTGTGATCAATTTAACCTTCCCACCTGTCTTTTTTGTCCAGTCAGCTCTGAACATCTGGACGGGCTTGGCAATAAACGGCGGCGGTTGTGTAAACACAGTGATTTCAACACCTTCGAACCGCTTCTGGCCACTAGCTTGCGGGACCAGCACATAGCTAGACCCGAAAATCATCATGGCCAAAACAGCCAAGATTACCATAACTTTAACAAACTTCTCCTTTTCAAACATGATCGTTCCTCCCTCCTCTTTGTTGATTTTAAATGGTCTTTAGAGACATTAATCCAAACTCTATTTTGGTCATCACCCCCTTTCACTCCTCCGAAATAGAAAGCTCTAAGTTACCACCCCCCTTGAGAATATTCGAAACTCAGATCTATTATCCATCAATTTTTTATAAATGCAACGGTAATAATTAGCTAATATCGGTAGAAAAACACAAAAATCGTGAGAAATATTTAAATATTTGGAGATTCTGGGGATTTTCCGAAATATTCTTCGATTTATGAGATAAAGTACGGACTTTATTAGCCCTGAAAAGTGTTGGGAAAAGATTGTAACCTTCAACCAGGACAAACCCACGATCTATTAGCCTCTGGTTCTCTCAAGCTTAATGATCTGCGATTGAGACATAGAATGATCAGAATTGCCACAGATCGGTTTAATTCATGTTCTATGCATAGTCGAAAGCAGAACAAAAGGGGCCAAAAGGGGGACATACTATATTGCTCCTGTCAAGGAAAAAATGAACATTTAAGAAATATTAATAATTACAATATGATAGATAACACCCCTTGTTTTGACCACACGTATCCATAAAGAATCCTGCTATGAACTCTAGTTTGCTTATTCGGCGAGTCTCTCACTAATGGCGAATCCCGTACCTCATCGTTACCCTTTATCCGGTATGCCACACGAAGGCGGCCACCCATCATGCCTTATCCAGGTTACGAGATTCAGT
>JABXJZ010000398.1 GCA_013375335.1 Desulfobacterales bacterium | reverse complement strand
ATGAGTTACCCCGTCTCTAATTGGAAGACTTACCAAGTTTTTTTTGCGTTCCTGCCATTAGGCTTCCTGTTGGGCTCACAATTAATTCTGCCCTTCTTCGATGATAGTTTCCTACTATTCCCCGCGCTACAGAGCATGCTATTGACTTTGAGGGACATGCTCAACTTGGCTGAGGGCACAGAGTCCGCTCTAGGGCTAGCTGTGACATTGATCTTCATGGCACTTCCGGGGGCGATCGCGGACAGCTACTACGTCGGGAGGGAGGGGCAGATCCTTCAAGGGATCAACCAGTTCCTCAGGGACCTCGTCGAGACCCGCAAGAGCGGCCTCGGGCCTGAGAGGTGCATCCACGCCCTCTCCGACAAGGAATACGGGGCCTTCTCAAGGCACCTGAGGAAGATAAGCATGAAGCTGCACTGGGGGTACCCCCTGCGCAAGATATACGACGAGTTCAGGCATAAAGTTCGGAACTGGCTGGCCCTTGTAAACATCTACTTTCTCATCGACACGATCGAGGTGGGCGGGGGGACCGAGGAGAGCCTTGAGACGTTGGCGAAGTTCGCAGAGTCGACGAAGCAGCTGGAAGATGAGAAGAGCGCGGTACTGATGCCCCTGACAATAGTGCCATACATCGGGGCTGCCCTGCTCACCGGGACGACGGTGATGTTCCTCCAGTTCTTTACAAGCATGTCGGGCCTTGGAATCTCTATTGCCCAAGTTTCCCTCTATCAAGTCCTCTTGACTCCGCTTGCTCTCCACGCATGGATACTTGGGCTCGTCACGGGGAAGATCGCTTCGGGGAGGGTGTCGGCTGGCTTCAAGCACTCGATAGTGTTGACCCTCGTCTCTATGGGCGGCATCTGGGCCGTATCGAATATGTCCGGGGGTGGGATTGGAGGCTTCTGACATGGGTATCAGACGGTCTCATAGAAGAGGATTTTCTTCTGTTATAACCAATGTTCTCATGTGCGCTGTCGTCATCTCGATAGGCATAAGCGTCTGGGGCTACACCCACAGCGCCACCTCCATGATGAGCACCGACTATTACGAAGACGTCATGGAGTCCGTCTACAGGATAAGGGAAAGGTTCTACATCGAGAGCTTGGGTATCAACATGTCCTCCGCACCGTCTTTCGGGATATGGATAGTGAATTATGGAAGTGTTAATGTCACCATAACCAGCATTCTGATATCAGGTAGCGGAGAATCCTATACGTATTCCCCAGATGTTTCGATAGCGCCGGGAGAAACGGGAATATTTAATGTGGACCCAACCCCGGTGCCACTTAATGAAAATACGAGCGTTTCGATTAGGGTAGAAAGTGGTAGGGAGAACAGAGTCTATGATAGCGTACGCATACCTGCTTTGTTACAGGGAGGGAGCTAATATCCCTCATTATAATGGCCGTTTTTTTAAGAGGAGAAGGGGAGTCGCTACCTCGCTTGGCATACTGATTATGGTTGGTATTCTCATCACATCCATCATACCTATGTTCCTGTACGTGAACGAGGTCAACAACTATTACGACAAAACCGTGGTGGAGATGAAAATAGCCGATGATGAACGAAGCAGGGAAGATATAGAGGTCTATGCGTATGGTGCCAGCGAAACCGCAATAAGTGTTTGGCTGAAAAACAAAGGCGCAGTTTCCGTTAACATCACTCACATCCGTGTCATGAGAGCGGACCTGCAGAAAGTAATCATTTATAATTCGACCAATAGGCCTGAAAATTTTACCTTACAGATTTCAGCCTCAGCCCAAGAGACGATTGTTGGCCTCGACCTGACGCCTGTACTTGAAGATGGGAAGAATAAGTTCAACATTTATGTTGCTACTAATAGAGGAAACTCTTTCGCATCCGAAA
>JABXJZ010000397.1 GCA_013375335.1 Desulfobacterales bacterium | reverse complement strand
GCTCACCCTCGATGGGTACCCCACCTCTCCAGCAATTTACGCTCAAGGACAACGGTTTTCTCCAAAGATTAAGGAAATTCCAGTAAAATCTGACATATTGATTTTTTGGCTCATACCCTGGACTTTGACGTTACCCTGTATGGTGCGTGACATGAGGTTGATTCACCATTAGTCATCGTGTATAATACATCGTCTAAAAGGGGGGGGTTCCTTGCTTATTACCTTTGAGGGCATAGATGGGTGCGGAAAATCCACGCAGGTTTCCCGTTTTGAGGCAATCCTCAGGGAAAGGGGAATATCCTCGGTAGTTACCAGGGAGCCTGGGGGGACAAAGATAGGAGAGGCTATAAGGGGAATACTCCTGAATTCGGATAATACCCATATAGTCCCGTTAGCGGAGCTTTTTCTGTATGCGGCTGACAGGGCCCAGCATGTAGGGGAGGTGATCAGGCCAGCCCTGGAGGGGGGAAAGTGGGTTATTTGTGATCGATATTTCGATGCCACCACTGTTTATCAGGGGGCGATCCTGGGGCACCATGAGGAATTGATTGAACTCTTAAACCGGGAGGCCACCTTAGGGTGCGAGCCAGACATTACGTTCCTCCTTGACTGTCCGGCTGAGGTAGGCCTGAAAAGGAGGGCAAAACGCGAGATGCGTGATAAAGGCAGGGACCGATTTGAACGAAAAGCGCTCGATTTCCATATCAAGATACGCTATGGGTATCTTGCGTTAGCCAACAAGTACAGGGACAGGTTTAGGATTATAGATTCAACATTACCTGAGGACCACGTGGCAAGAAAGATCAGGGAGGTAATCTCTCCGTATCTGCCTGACAACGGGTAAGCGGAGTATCGATGACAGCTCAGTTGTTGAGGGAGATAATCGGGCAAGACCAGGCGGTAGGCTTTTTAAGAGAGGTTATAGTCACCGATAAGATTGCGCCTGCCTATCTATTCACTGGCATTCAGGGAATAGGGAAGAAGACCACAGCTATGGCCTTCGCCCTGTTGCTAAACTGTATGCACCCGACAGATGGGGATGCATGCAGAAGCTGCAGTTCCTGCAAGAAGATAATCAATGGGAACCACCCTGACCTTATCCTGATAGAACCTGATCAGGGCAAAAAGGCAATCGGGATTGACCAGATAAGGGAGATCAACCGGCACCTTGCGTTCTCCCCAGTGATTGGGCCGTACCGGATAGTCATGATAGATCCAGCTGAAAAGATGTCTGATGAGGCAGCAAATGCATTTCTGAAGACCCTTGAGGAGCCACCCCCTGGGAACCTCTTTATCCTGAATGCGAGGGATCCTGGTCAACTTTTTCCAACCATTGTCTCTCGATGCCAAAGGGTACCCTTTAAACCCCTCCCTACCGAGGACATCGTAAGGTGGTTGGTGAAGGAGGGGAATGCGGATAAAGACAAGGCGAAGATCCTCGCCAGGCTCTCAGAGGGAAGTCTGGGTGAGGCACTAAGGCTAGCCAATGATGAGCTTTTTACTGAGAGGGTCAATTTGGTAACTATGTTAGGGGGCGTCAGCACTGGGACTTCCGATGATTTACTTGACCTGGCTCAGAGATTCTATGATCTCGGAAAAGGGGCGGCCCACGACAGGGAACTGAAGGATGATAGAATAGCCTTGCTGTTGGGACTATGGAAGAGCTGGTTTAGGGATATACTGCTCATCAAGTTGGGGGGCAACTTGGATCTCATCTTAAATTCAGACCTGCGCGATCATCTTAGAAAGGCATCTGCCCTCTACTCGGTTGATGGACTCATGAAGTCGGTGGCAGTTATTGCGAGGGCAGAACGTGATCTCATGGAGAATAAGAACGTCCTCTTCCTCCTTGAAAGGTCCCTGATTGGGCTGAGGA
>JABXJZ010000396.1 GCA_013375335.1 Desulfobacterales bacterium | reverse complement strand
GCTCCCTAAATGCAGAGATTTCGGGAAGAAAATAGTGAATCAACTTAAAATTTGCGCGCGCCTCTGAGGGTTCGATTCCCTCCCCTGCACTGAACCCTCCGAAGAGATTCAAGACACCCGAGTGCGTCTAGAGATCAATAGACAAAAGGGATCAGCTTCTTCGTCTGATTCATGTATTCTCTGTATTCGTCCCCGAACTCATCAACTAACATGGCCTCCTCGATAACGATCCGGTAGATGGAACTGGGTATCAACCCAAGCATGATCGCGGATCCGTACATGCTCGAGAAGAGCATCGGTATCGCCACCACATACATGATCGCGCCGAGGTAGATCGGATGCCGGACATGCCCGTAGATGCCGTGCTTCACGAGCCGATGTCCCTCCTTTATCGTCAGAGACCTCGAGTAATACGCTCCGAGGGTGGCCACGCCCTTCCGGGCCACGGCTACGCCCACCAGGAAAAGCACGATTCCCATCCCGCTCATGACACTAAAGCGAAAACGCATCTCTTGCAGCTTCAGGAAATCCCACAACGTCACGTTGAGCGCCGAGATCCAGATGATCGTCGCAGGCACGACGAAACGCCAGTCTTCTCTCCTCGTGTTCCTGAGCCTCCAGAAAATCACGGCCGCCTGCGCCACTGTGAGAATCAGCACGACAGTCGAGATGCTGACCATCCGTATGTTCAGAATAATTATCCGGTGAAATGATGATAAGACTTAGGATTGAGTAACATAACCATAGACAACAATCTCTCTTAAAAGATCGAGGACCATTTTTCGCCAACCTTTATTTCATTCATAGCTTACCGGACCAGATCATTCTCAAACCACTATTTGTGGAGGGGGGGACTAGAGATCCTGTAGCTGAGGCATCCGAGGGTTCAACCCACCTCGACACAGGAGTCACAGGAGCAGGAGAAATTATTAGAGAAGACGCACTCACTCTACAGAAGGAGTCCAAAATGAAGGAGGAACTCATCAAGACCATCTTCTCGCGACGGAGCATAAGGAAGTACACATCGGAGCCCGTCGAGGAGGATGACATCAGGACCCTGCTCGAGGCGGCGATGGCCGCCCCCTCCGCATCGAACCGGATGCCCTGGCACTTCGTGGCGGTCACCGAAAGGGAGACCCTGGACAGGCTCGCTGACGCCCACCGCTACGCCAAGATGCTCCACGAGGCCCCCCTCTGCATAGTCGTCTGCGGCGACGAGAACGTCTCGAAGCGATTCTGGGTCCAGGACTGCTCGGCCGCAACGGAGAACCTCCTCCTCGCGGCGACGGCCCTCGGCCTGGGGGCCGTCTGGTGCGGCGTCCACCCGAGCGAGGACCGGGTCTCGGCCATAAAGGAGATCCTGGGCATCCCCGAGGGAGTGACCCCACTCAACCTGGTGTCCATCGGCCACCCAGACGAGGAGAAGGAGCCCCGAACCCAGTACGACGAGGATCGTGTGCACCGCGAGAGGTGGTGAAACCAGGTCGGCAACAAGGGCACGCAGACCCCATTTTTCTAAGGAAGGTTAAAGACCCCCGACCTCACCTATACGTAGAGGTGAGCGGCAGTGACGTGTTACTTCAGGCACATGAAGGACGTCTTCGAAAATGCGGGCGTCGAGGTCACCAAGGAGAACAGGAAGGACATAGACAGGAAGATACACTCCATAGTCGGCGTGGAGTACAAGAACTGCTCTGCGACGTGGAGGGAGGTCAAGAGGAGGATAGCAGACGACGAAGAGGCCTTCGTCGACGAGCTGAGAGCGGTACTATGAGGCATGAGAAAGCATTCAAACTCTAGCACGTTTGCTCGTGCGTGCAAGATCTACTCGGGTTTACGCAATATGAGTTCGATTTGTGCCGGAACATACGGTATCTTCT
>JABXJZ010000009.1 GCA_013375335.1 Desulfobacterales bacterium | reverse complement strand
AATCTCTTAACCATACCTCCAAATGGAAACGATGACCCGCCGATCGCAGTCAGGTCTTATGTTAAGGCGCTGCTTAATAGAAGCGCCGCCCGCCACCTTGTCTTCCTCCACCTCGATGGCCTTCTGAACGTGGTCGAGCCTCATTAACATTAAGCGTTCGTCCCTTCAACTCCTTGCCGTTCAGGTCGTTTACTGCGGACTGGGCTTCAGCCTTAGCAGGCATCTCCACAAAACCGAATCCTTTTGATTGGCCACTGTACTTGTCCTTAATAATTCTGACGGATTCCACCTGTCCGAAGGCTTCAAAAGCCTGTTGCAGATCCTCTTCGGTGACCTCGTAGGACAGATTACCTACATAGATATTCATTCTGATCTCCTTCTAATTACAGAAAATTTTGTAGGTTAAATTTATTGATTTGATCTCCTAATCATAATGCTAAGGACACTCCATCATAAATCCATGGAATGCCCTTTTTCCTCAGAACAATGAGCTAAACTACAGTGACATTTGCTGCAGCAGGGCCTTTTTGCCCTTGCTCTACGTCAAATGTAACCTGGTCGCCTTCTCTGAGAGACTTGAAGCCGGTTGCATTGATTGCTGAATGATGAACGAATACATCCGGTCCATCTTCTTGCTCAATGAAGCCGTAGCCCTTGCGGTCATCAAACCACTTCACGCTTCCATTAGCCATAGCGACAACCTCCTTTCAAATAGATTTTCATGGTTCCAAACTTCAGGTTGCCACTTGTAACACATGGATCTTTCCCTCAGAACGAAACCGGCCCGCCAACAAGGGCGGGCCTTATTGAATAACTCCATTATAATCTCTTTCTAACTAAAATCAAGTTAAATCTTGAATTGATCGTAAGGCGCTTTCCCAATGCGACCTGACCGGCAAAAATTGGTCCAGATTTTGTGAGGGATTTTGGCATAAGCCTGGGCTAGCTTACGGAAGTAGCATGAACCAGGCTGTGTGAATGCGATCTTAAGAATGGGATCGAAACCGACGATCGGGGCTCAGAGTGGTCCACGGTAAATACACAATATGTTGGGTTTCGGGGCTAGTAAAGAAGAGTATAGGCTTCTTGCCATATACTTAAATTTGACAAGTTTAACGATTACATACAGTAGTTGAAACATCAATATCAAACTGCGCCCTGATAGCGAAGAAATCTCCGTGGAAAATACATACTTCATGAAGTAAGCAGTTGAGACGTGGCCACAGTTATCACATGTTTGAAGCACAAGTAAGTAAATTCGGTATATTTCATCTGGATTGAAAAGAATTGAGACTGCCATTTTTCCGGAATGGCTTAACCTACATGAGTTACTTTACAGGCTGTCCTCCCACGGATCACAGCTCCTGGTGCTTCAATTTACACGCCCTTTCAGCCTGGGTGTTGTCCTCGGTTCTTAACCACTCATGTGCTGCAAAATCAAACCCCCAAAGCCATAAGACTTTAGGGGCTATGCGGTCATCCCTTTATGCGAAATGTGACAAGGTGTAACAGTTTGTGACAAAAATTGATTCTTTAGCTTATTTTCCTTCTATTGTTTACACTCCGCAGTTCTAATGAAATCAAATAGTTAAGTGATCCCGGTAGGTTACCGAAAAGCCCTTGAACCCACTCGTAATGAGGACGTCGGCGGTTCGACCCCGCCCGGTGGCTCTGAGATCATGCCCCTCCCGTCTCGTATCCCTCAAAGGACCATGTCTAGGAGGCTCCTTGCCAAAGAGGCGGTGACCACCTGTTTCTGTAACCATCGTAAGACCAACATCCAGGCAATGCATTATTCGATTTGAATTTAGGGTTCTCTGTCCACCATAACATGACTTTATGGGCCGTGTTTATTTCCTTAAATCTCTCACCATCGCCACCCTTATCAGGATGGTGGATTTTTGCCATTTCCCTGTAGGCCTTTTTGATTTCCCTGACATAATCTCCAAAGGCCAACCGGTCTAAATTTATGTTAAGACGCCTAAGTGCCTTTTTTTGATCTGCCGATAGTTTTGGTATTCTGTTCGTATTTGGTTTGATGGAATCGGGGTTGATAGCGAGTTCGGCCTTTTCCTCAAGAATGGACTGAGATGAAAAACTCCGGGAGATCCGCCTACTTCGTTTTGTGTACCACTCCTCGCCAGCCTCAAGTATGAGTTCTTTAAGGGCATTAGCAGGGGAATGACCTGATTTCCTTTCATAGACGAACCTTGATATCCTGTTTGACCAGGTGGGCAACACATCAAGGGCGACATAGTGTTCGGTGAATGAAAAGGCTGCATAGCGTGTGTTGAGAGTAATGAGTAATCCCTTGGATAGAGAAAGGGTCCACATAAGCCTCTGTCTGCATTGCCTTGAACAATAGCGTCTTCCTGGTTTAATGCCATCGGTTCCACAGGCAAGGCATCTCCTTGTCCCTGTCTCAGGAAGGGGGGGGGATATTCGGCTTTCGTGCGCTTTCTTGTGTGTTGCTGACACGATGCGGACCCATGAGAAACATATTCAAGATTGTGGAGTTTTGAACTAAGGGTGTAAAATATCATATAAGGCGGGGACATGAAAGGCAAAAATGCTGCTCTTGAGGTATTTCCATTTGCGTTGACATTTATAGTTTGGTTTAAGTATAGTATAAAGATAGTTAATTATAACTAATCAGCGGGAAAGGGGTGTGGTTAATGATATACGTGTTGCAAATCTTAGGGGCCGGTCCTTTTGCAACTGACATTGTTCAGATGGTATTTCATGCTGGCCCGATGGTAAAATTCGTCCTCTTACTCCTCTTCTTTTTCTCCCTCACCTCGTGGACCATAACCTTCACGAAATTAAGGTTGCTCAAGAAGTTCCGAGATGAAAACGAGAGATTTTTGGAGCTTTTCTCCTCCAGCCGAGAGATAGGTAAGGTATATTTGGAGGCCAAGATATTTGGTTTCAGCCCACTAGCCAAGATTTTCAGGGCCGGTTATGCGGAACTTACTCGGTCTAAGATGCTCCAAGGTAACCCGGATGAAATGAGGGTCTTTCAGTCACGGCAACCGATTATGGACAACGTGGAGAGGGCTGTCAAAAGGGTGTCCTCCACTCAAAGCGCTCGTTTGGAAAGAGGGTTGACCTTTCTGGCCACTACCGGCAATACTTCCCCTTTTATCGGCCTATTTGGGACTGTGTGGGGTATTATGAGCTCATTCAGCTCGATAGGCATGAAGGGCTCTGCCAGTCTGGGGGTCGTGGCCCCTGGTATAGCTGAGGCCCTTATTGCTACAGCAGCAGGACTGGCTGCAGCTATACCGGCAGTGGTGGCCTTCAACTATTTTAACCGCAGGATAAGGGCATCTCAGATAGAGATGGGAAATTTCATCTCGGAATTTATGGTCCTACTGGAAAGAGGGTTAGTAAGGAAGCCGTCAATGGAAAGGACAAGAGGGGAACAGTAATGGATGAGGCAGGAAACAGGCGCGATCTGATATCAGACATCAACGTAACACCCCTGGTCGATGTAATGCTGGTATTGCTTGTCATATTTATGGTGACAGCGCCCATGATGATGCATGGGGTCAAGGTAGATCTACCGAGAACGGAGAGCAAGAGCATAAAGACCGAGAAGGACCCCTTGGTGTTATCTATAACTAAAAAGAAGCACATTTTCATTGAAGACTATAAGGTTGATTTGGGCGCCCTCAAGGAAAAACTGAAGAAAATATTCGCTAATAGAGCGGAGAAGGAGATCTTCTTGCAGGCTGATAAAGAGGTGTCCTATGGCTTTGTAATAAAGGTGATGGCTCAGGTGAAAGAGGCTGGAATTATCAAGGTTGGAATGATAACAGAGCCCTTGCATAAATGAGAGCAATGAGTGTTGATTCAGGATTTAGGGAAGAGAGATGGGTCCACATGATGGCCCTATCATTCTGTTTGCATCTAGCTGTCTTCTCTACAATCCTATTCATCCCACAAACAACCGCTCGCTATCCATCTTTTGAGGGAGGGGTATACCATGTTGAGTTAGTTGGCTTTCCATCAAGGGTTAAGGGTGGGGTCAAAGGAGGAGGTATAAAGGGTGGGGTCAAGGGAGGAGGTATAAGCAGTACAGTAAAGACAAGGGAAACATCTCGTATAGCGGACGCCGGGACTCGGCGGATTGCCCTTGGCAAGAAAAAGACCGCACCTATTTTGGCGAGAAGGGTTTCCCCTAAGGCTAGGGAAGGATCTGGAGATAGAGCGTTTTCTCCCTCAGAGCTTATTGACAAGGCCATATCCAAGATTGAGAGAAAGGTCGAAAGGCACGAGACAGTCCAATCGGAAAAGACCGAGAATAGATTTGAAGGAGCTACGACAGCCGGCTCTAAGGGGGGAGGGGGTGTGATGCCGGGGACATCCCCGGATATCGGTATCATTATTAAGCTCTATCAGATGGAGATTGAAAATACCATCAAGAATAATTGGTCTTATCCTGTCGCCCTTGTTGATCTAAGGAGGGGCAAGATCCCTGAGGCAGTGGTCATAGTGACTGTCAGAAGGGACGGAAAGATCTTAAAGACCTGGTTTAAGAGGCGATCTAACAATCCTCTATTTGATGAGTCCGTGCTGAAGGCCATAGAGAAATCAGATCCTCTCCCCGGCTTTCCCGATGGCTACCGAAAGCGCTATGACGAAGTTGAGATCAATTTCAATCTCAAGGACCTTGCCTAGTATGAGGACCATCTTCCGAATGCGTCTATGGGTTTTGGTTCTCCTGATAGGTATTATTTTCGAGGCCACGGATGTAGAGGCCAGGCTTTACATCGACATAACCGCTCCTTCAATGAGGAAGATACCCGTTGCCATACCGGATTTCAAGGACTTGGGTAAAAGGAGTGAACATCCAGAGCTAAGCAGCAGACTCTCCGAGATCATGTCCAACGATCTTGATCTGAGCGGTTATTTTAAACCACTGGACAAAGATTCCTTTATTGAGAGCCCGGACTCCGGCATCACCCGTGATAGCATCAATTTTAGGGATTGGTCCGTCATCAGGGCTGAACTCCTTGTAAAGGGCGGGTATGAGTGTATCGGCCAACAGTTCAAGGTAGAGGTGAGGCTGTTTGATGTCTTTTCTGGAAGAAAGCTTTATGGGAGAAGGGCATTAGGGTCACTTGGTGAATCAAGATATCTCATTCATCGCCTCGGAAACGAGATTATCCATACACTGAGCGGTCATCTTGGGCCATTTTTGACCGGGATGGCCTTCGTTGGGACCTCCACCGGCCATAAGGAGATTTACACATCCGACTATGATGGGCATAATCTGGAGCAGGTAACCTCTTACAAGACAATAACCCTTTCGCCAAGATGGTCTCCCTCTGGAGACAAGATGATCTATACCTCTTTCCGTAATTCCGGGACGGTACTTTTCATGCATGACATGATAAGGGGATCGGTTACAAAGATCTCGGATAGAAAGGGCTTAAATATTGCCGCCGCCTGGAGACCAAATGGAGAGGAGCTTGCCCTGACGCTTACCATTAGCGGAAATCCAGACATCTATCTAATTGACATAACAGGCAGAATACTCAAGAGGCTCACGAAGCATTGGGGGATCGATGTATCTCCTAGTTTTTCCCCTGACGGCGAAAAGATGGCCTTTGTTTCCAATAGGTCGGGCTCTCCCCAGGTATATGTCCTTGATCTAACCAATAACCAGGTAGAGAGATTGACCTTTGAAGGGGTCTATAATACCTCACCAGCGTGGTCAAGACTTGATCGGATAGCGTTTGCTAGTTCTTCAGATTATCGCTTCGATATATATACTATTTCACCAGATGGAAAGGATCTGCGTCGAGTTACACAAGATCGAGGTCATAATGAGAGTCCGTGTTGGTCCCCAGATGGGCGGTATATTGCGTTTAGTTCAAATAGAGATGGCGACAATTACCATATTTTCATCGCTAATGCCAACGGCCAGAACCAAAGGCGGGTAACATTTTCCGACGGTGATCAGCTCTCTCCGTCATGGGCTGAACATCCGAAATGATGACTCTTATGTTCTTGAAAAATATTATTTGGCGTCTAAGAGGTTGAAATTTTGGGTGAGAGATGGTAAAGAGATATATTTGAACGGAAGGAAGACCCATATCTATAACCTAAAAGAAGGAGGTAAAGAGTCATGAAGAAGAGTCTATTAATTGCAACACTGGTGGTCTTCGCATGTTCTTCTATGTTCTTGCTTTCCTCATGCGCGAAGAGGGAGGTTGTCGTAGAAGAGGAGGAGATCACTGCCGTTCCTGGTCCTGAGGTAGAGATAACTGTGGAGGAAGAAGCGCCAATGGAGGTGGAAGAGGAGGTTGAGAGGGAAGAGTTGGCTGAGATTGAGCCACTGGAGGAAGTTGAATTGGCAAAGGTAGAAGAGGCCGAGCCAGGAGAAAGGGCCTTGCGGGCCGCAAGATTTGAGGGGGAGTCAATCTATTTTGACTTTGATAAGTCCTTCATTAAACCGGAATACAGGTCCATTCTTGAGGAAAAGGGGCAATTCCTGAAAGATTACCCAGATGTCCGTGTAAGGATTGAGGGTAACTGTGATGAAAGGGGTACCAACGAGTACAACCTCGCTTTGGGGGAGAGAAGGTCCACCAGCGCAAAGGGTTTTTTGACCTCTCTCGGGGTCTCTGCTGACAGGATAGAGATGATAAGCTATGGTGAGGAGAGACCTCTCTTCTTAGGGCATAATGAAGAAGCATGGGGCCAGAACAGACGCGATGACTTCGTGATTATAAAGGAGTAGCTGTTCCGAAGTCTTGGTGTCCGGAGGGCAAGGCCTTTTTGTCAAGGAGCACTGTCTTTGCTGCTCGAGATAGTTGCGGCGGGGGAGTCTGTCGACGAAAAGAGGTGTCTGCTGCCTTAGACGGTACGGGTTTAAGGGGTGGGCCAAAGGGCGAGGGGATGGCTCGCATACTGTTAAAGTTCATCACTGTTGTTTCGATTGCTGTTTTTTTTTCAGCTTCTTGTGCGTCCCAGAGGGATATAATCTCTCTCAATGACCAGCTCAAGGCCCTTTATGGACAAACAAGGAAAGAGGGGAGAAGACTTGACAAATTGGTAAAGAAGCTGGAGGAGGAGATTAGGGCAAACGAGGCCAGGCAAAAGGAGATAGAGGAGGATCAAAATACCCTGAAGGAGGGCCAGGAGGCTCTGCGCGTGCAGCTAGCCCAGCTTGGAGCTGACCTCGTGGGAACAAAGGAAAGTATCCAAACATTGACGGGCAGGGTAGAAGAGAACAGTCATTTGTTGAAGAGGACGATAGAGGGAGATATAACGAAAGAGGATTCCATGGTATCCCAGATGGAGGAAATCTCCTTTACGGTTGATGACCTCAAGTCAAGGATAGAGAAGATCGAGAATTATTTTGCTCTTGAGACTGCGGCTAAGAAGGAGAAGACTGGCTTAGAAAAGCCGCGGCCTACTCCGGAGATTGGGCAAGAGGATGTGGGTGTTGCTGAGAAGAAAAAAGTAACAGAGTCAGCTATCTATGATAGGGCATTGGGATACTATAGGGACGGTCGATATGAGGACGCTATAGGGGTATTTGAGAACTTCCTCGAATTGTACCCCAAATCAGACCTTGCAGATAACGCCCATTTCTGGATCGGTGAGTCTCACAAGGACTCAAAAAGGTACGAGGAGGCAATCTTGGCCTATCAGAAGGTCATTGATGGCTATCCGAACGGAAATAAGGTTCCTGCAGCCATGTTACAGCAGGCATTCGCATTTGAGAGAATAAAAGATAAGACAACCGCCAATCTCGTGCTTAAGAAATTGGTCAAGAAGTTCCCCAAGACTAGAGAGGCTCAGATCGCCAAGCAGAGGCTGAAACAAGATTAGTGTTCAGTTTTGAGTTCGCCTGGAGTGGTATTACTCTCCATAAATCAAATATGGCTTTCTTGATTCAAGGAAGCGAGCCAGCTCTTTGGAGCAACGCCCTAGCAGCTCGTCGATATCTGTTCCTGCTTCCAAGGCAATCCGCACCGAAGAGTCCCCGAAGATAAGGTCAACCGGGAGCCTCCTAAAATCATATTCATAAGGTGGCTGCCGCCAGCTGAACTCATCTCGGTAGGTTTCCATAAATGCCTTGAGCAGGGAAAGTGATGTCCGATAGGCCCTATAGACGAGGGGGTTCAGTACGTGGATCATAAAGCCGCCACAAAGCTCCCCCTTCCACTTATTAAACGTGGGTCTGAAGAAGTATTCCTGAAGATAACATCCTTCAATGTCTGTACCCGTTAGCCCTTTTTTGACTACAGAGGGGTTGACAAACGGTGCGCCGAATACCTCGAATGGGCGGCAGGTGCCCCTTCCTTCCGAGATATTTGTACCTTCCCAGATAACCTGCCCTGGGTAGACTAACGCAGTTTCCAACAGAGGCATGTTTGGGGAGGGCATGATCCATCTTAATCCGGTATCCTTCCATAACATGTGCCGACGCCAGCCCGTAAGAGGGAGCACGGTGATGTCGCAGTCGATCTTAAAACCATCCTTGAAGAAGTATGCGAGCTCTCCCATAGTCATTCCATGCCGCATGGGAAGAGTGAATGGACCTACAAGGGAATAGAATTCCGGGCGCAAGAGATTTCCCTCCACAATTGTCCCACCCAGAGGGTTGGGCCTGTCAAAGATAAGAACCCTTTTTCCCGCCTTGGCAGCTGCCCTAAGACAGTAAAGCATGGTGGTGATAAAGGTATATACCCTTGTTCCTACGTCTTGGAGATCTATGATGAGAAGATCTATAGTATCGAGGACATCAGACAACCTCCCTATTTTGTTTCCATAGAGGTTGAATACCGGGATATGCAGCTCTGGATCAAAGTAGTCCTCCGTCTCAACCATATTGTCCTGATCTTCTCCCCTGAATCCATGTTGGGGCCCGAACAGGACCTTGAGCTGCCCGGGAAGGAGAGCAGAGATCGCATCCTTTGCGTTCCGCAGATTACGATCTACAGATGCCTGATTAGCTAAAAGACCTAATGACTGACCCCTGAACCCTTTCCGGAATTCTCCCTCAAATTGATCCAAACCCGTTGCGACGTGAGCCATCATTCCCCCCTTTGGTTAATCATTGATAAGAAATATGGATTGTGCCACCGTCTAAATTTTAGTATCATCCCAATCTCCACCTACAACCGTATAGCATATTCCATGCTCAACCGAACTCACTGGATGAAACAACGCATGTCCATTTTAGGAGAAGAATGTGTTAAGTCAAGCTAAGGAGAGGGAAAGGCAGAATCCTTCCTACAGAGAATCACTTTCCTGGTTATACAGCCTCCAGAAATTTGGGATAAAATTCGGTCTCTCAAGGACATCGAACCTTTTGGAGGCCTTTGGGAACCCTCACCTTGGTCAGAGGTACATCCATATTGCCGGCACCAATGGCAAGGGATCTGTAGGTGCCATGCTGGAGTCCATATTGATGAGGTCAGGCCTGAAGGTCGGCTTCTACTCTTCACCCCATTTGGTCAGCTTTACCGAGAGGTTTCGGATCAACAGGGCGTGTATCAAGAAGGACCACGCAGCTTCACTTATCAGGGAACTGGAAGGGGTAACGAGCCAGAAGGAGCCACCCACCTTTTTTGAGCTGACCACTGCGATGGCACTTATCTACTTCTTCCGCAACAATATTGATGTCGGCATTATTGAGGTGGGAATGGGCGGACGGTTAGATGCCACCAATGTCATTCACCCAATGGTCTCTGTTATTACCAATATCGGCTTAGAGCATCGGGAATTCTTGGGAGATACGATCATTGAAATTGCAAAAGAGAAGGCCGGCATAATAAAGCAAGGGGCGGACGTGGTAACAGCCGCTCATCAGCCCCCTGTAATCGGCCTCTTTGACTCCCTCTGCAAGAAAAAGGGTGCCCCCCTTTGGAGGCTCGGTCATGATGTCCGCTATCGCAGATTACCATCGGGTCTTTTTGAATATCGTGGGCTAGGAGATAGATATAGGAATCTCGAGCTTGGTCTCAAGGGGAGATTCCAGTATAGAAATGCTGCCCTCACTTTGTTGACCGTGGAGATATTAAAGGGAAAGGGTCTTGCTGTTTCAGATGAGGCGATTCGATTGGGCCTCGCTGATCTTATGTGGCCTGGCAGGCTTGAACAGGTTTCCTCCGATCCAACTATTATCCTCGATGGGGCACACAACCCATCAGCTATGAGATCGCTTGCTCACTCAATTAAGCGTGATTTTGATTTCGAACAACTGATTTTGGTCTTGGGCGTTATGGCTGACAAGGATGTCTCAAATATCCTTAAGGAGATCTTACCCCTGGCCAGCAGGGCAATCTATACTAGACCTGCCTATCACAGGGCGGCCGCCCCTCAATGTCTAATGGATATGGCCAAGGAATATGGAAAGGTCGGGGAGGTCCATTTTTCCATACCGGCAGCTATTGATAGGGCCAGAAGCCTCGCTGGCAAAAGGGATCTGATATTGATTACCGGCTCTCTCTTTACCATTGGTGAGGTGAAGTCATACCTTGATCCCATAAGCTTCCCAATTGAAGATATTTGAACCTCATCCACGTCCCTTGAAAAAGTGGATTATTCTGCCGGGCAGGAATCAAATACCAAGATGCCAGAACCCTTCTCAAGAGCGGTTGCTTTGAATCATGGCGAGAGAGGTCTACCTAGTATCACGGTTTGGATTCTTTTCATGACATTGATGAGCATTGTGCGTCTTCCTGCAGAAGCTCGCTCCAATCCCGAAGGCGAATTAGCTCCCTGGCACATTACAGCCGATAGGATAATCCGCCTGGGAGAGGAAGATCTTTACCTGGCAGTAGGAAAGGTGGTTATTTCCAGGGGAGACCAGTCCTTCAGGGCAGATAGGGTAACATATGATAGGAGGTCCGGATTGGTTGAGGCCGAGGGAAATGTAAAGATGTCAACAGCAGGTGACATCTTAAGGTGTGAGAAGGGGTCATTTAACCTGAAGGACGAGACAGGCCATATATTAGAGGGGACCCTTTTCCTTGTATCCAACCACTACTACATTCAGGGGAAAGAGATAAGGAAGACAGGTCCTGCAACCTACATTATTAAGGGTTGTAGGATTACCTCATGTGATGGGGAAAGCCCAGATTGGTCCATTACTGGATCAAAAGTAGAGGTGACCATCGAGGGTTACGGTACGGTCAAGCATGCGGCGTTTTTTGTCAGGCATATCCCCCTCTTGTATTTCCCATACATTCTCTTTCCAGCCAAAAAGAAAAGACAGACCGGATTTCTTCCACCGAGCATAGGTTACTCTGAGAGGAATGGCCTGGGTTTCGGGCTCCCATTCTTTTGGGCTATATCTGATCAAACCGACACCACTTTTTATGAGCGCTACATAAGTGAAAGGGGTCTAATGCATGGCCTCGAGTTTCGTTATATAACCGGGGCTGATTCAAAGGGGGCGTTTTTGTATGATATCCTTTCCGATAAGATCGAGGAAAAGGATATGTACAATGAGGATGACCTTAAGATTAGTCCATATCCAAGGGAAAATGAGACGCGGTACTGGTTCAGAGGGCGAGCTGACCAAGGATTCCCCTTTGAGATAGTTGCGAGGCTGGATGCTGATCGCGTAAGTGATTATGACTACTTGAGGGAATTCAAGGAGCCTTCTTTGGGGCCTCAATATAGGGTAAGACTGGATGAGGAATTCGGGAGGCCTTTAGAGGAAATTCATTCGCCCACGAGGCGGTCAGCCCTCAGGATCAGCAGGGATTTCCAGGATTACTCGCTTCAGGCCTTGAGCAGTTATTACCAGAGGCCGGAGCGACCGGAAGAGGATACAACTGGCCAACCCCTTGCGGGTTTGGATTTTACAGTTCTTCCGAAGAGGATTGTTAACCTCCCCGTCTTCTTTTCCCTTGACTCTGATTATGGCTACATTTACCGGGACACCGGTCAGAAGGGACACAGATTAGGTCTTTCTCCCTCTATCAGCTATCCCTTATGGCCTATTCCCTACGTAGAGCTTGAACCATCAATCAAGTATCTTGTCACCTACCAATGGCTTGAGGAATTCGAAGGACATAAAGGGAAGCAGACGAAGGATACCTATGAACTGGGCCTACGGGTATCCACGATATTGGAGAGGATATTTGATATAAGGAAAGGGAACATAACGAGCATAAAGCACAAATTTCAGCCAGCCGCTTCATACACCTTAAGGCCGTACCAGGACGAGGAAGACTATGACCCTTGGTTTGAGCCGGTAGACACATTAGGGAGACTCAATTCGATCTCCCTCTCCCTCGAAAATTACCTCGATGCGCGCAGGGAAGATGAAAGAGGCAGGCCAACCTACTCCCAGAGCGCAAGTCTCATCCTTACCCAAGGCTATGACCTCGATGAGGCGACAGAGGAGAAGGCACCTGGTGAGGAGAGGGAGCCTTTCGGTCCCCTGAGCGGTAGTTTAGTGCTAACCCCCTATCCAGACCTTGACCTAAGGGCTACCGCTGAGTGGGATCACTACCAAGAGCATGTCTCATTCGGCAGTGTTGGCCTGGATCTCGCAGCCAAGAGAAGCGGTAATAGACGCGATACTTACGCAATAGATTATGTGTATGAGAGGCATGCTACCAGAAATCTCAACTATGAGTTGAACATAAATCTACTAGGCGGTTTCTCGGTTGGGGCACTGGGAAAGAGGGATCTCATCCTCGAGTACGATATCGAGAATAGCTATTGGATAGATTACCAATCTCAGTGTTGGGGCGTGAGGCTCCTTTACGAGGATCCGGAGGAAGACAAGAGGATAATGGTTTTCTTTAGACTTTTAGGGATAGGGCAGGCAGGTGGGTTTAGAGTGTACGGGGAATAGAGTTAAGGAGCTCTTCCATTCCCCGGCCTCAGATATAACAACACTAAGCCCCCGATAACCGTCAAGATGGAGAGGATCTGGCCCATCGTCACAAGGGAAAAGATAAACCCGAGCTGTGGGTCCGGTTCTCGGAAAAACTCGACAAAAAACCGTAGGGTGCCATAGAGGAAGAAGAACAGGCAGAAAAGCGTTCCTTTCCTAAAGGGGAATTCCTTTATCCACCACAGGATTGCAAAGAGGAGAATCCCTTCGAGGAGGAGTTCGTAGAGTTGAGAGGGGTGCCTGGGCAGGTCCCCGCCCGATGGAAAGATCATTCCCCAGGGGAGAGTGGTTACCCTACCATAGAGCTCGGCATTAATGAAGTTGCCAAGCCTTCCAAGGCCTAGGCCAACAGGAGCAGTTACGACAATGAGATCAGCGAATTTCCAGAAATCGAGGCCACGTTTTCTTAGGTAAATGAAGCCAGAGAAAGCAGCACCCATCAGCCCGCCATGAAATGACATACCTCCTTCCCATATGGCGAATAATCGTAATGGATGGCTGATGTAAAAGGGAAGATTGTAGAAGATAACGTAACCGAGGCGGGCTCCAATAATAAGGCCAATTATCAGCCATAGGTAAAGATCATTGAGGATATTTCTAGCAACATCAAGCCCTTTTTTTCTTATTTGGTATTGTACCAGAAGATAAGAGGCTGAGAAACCGAGGATATACATGACACCGTACCAACGGACCTGAAAGGGGCCAAGCTTGACTATTGTGGGATTTATACTTGGAAAGGTCAGCATTTGTCTTACATTGAGGCCTTTGTATAACTTAGAAAGAACACCACCATAGTTTAGAGCATATGGGTATCTTATTTCAAGGGCGGAGCATTGGATGTCCTCAGGCGTCATTATCAGAATCTTACTAAAGGCCTAAGGCCAATGGACATAAAAAAGGGAGATACAGTAGAGCTGAATGTAGAAAGGGTTGTCTACGGTGGCAGGGGTCTAGCCCATCTCAATAGAATTGTGATTTTTGTGGATAAGGCCGTTCCTGGTGACAGGGTTATCGCAAGAGTAGTCAGAATCAAAAAGGATTTTGCCGAGGCGAGGGTCATGGAGGTGATAGAGGCCTCGCCCCATAGAATCGTTGCCCCCTGCCCTTACAGCAGCTATTGCGGAGGTTGTAGCTGGCAGCTCATTAAGTATGAGAAACAATTGGAATACAAGCACGGCTTTGTTCAGGAGTTACTCAACCACATCGGTAACGTGAGGGATTTTAAGCTCCACCGCGTTTTACCTGCTCCCCAGATATTTGAGTATAGAAATAAGATGGAATTCTCCTTTTCAGACAGGAGGTGGCTATTACCTGAAGAGAGAAATGAGCGAAGGGACAACAACAGGTTTGCCCTTGGCCTTCATGTACCAGGCACCTTTGACAAGATCATAGACATTGAGGGGTGCCTGCTTCAGAAGGAAAAGGGTAATGAGATACTCAGGGAGGTGAAGAGATATGCAAAGGGCAGCGGAATACCTGTCTATGGGCTCAGGAGTCATCAGGGGTTTTGGCGATACCTAATGTTACGCCATTCCCATTGCTTTGATGAATGGATGGTTAATATAGTGACGAGTGATGAGAAAGATCAGCCGGTTCATGCCCTCGCGTCACTGCTGAAGGATCAATTCAGGGAAGTCACCTCGATAGCAAATAATATCAATACCAGAAAAGGTGGGACAGCAGTTGGTGAGTGGGAGAGAATTCTGGTAGGTGAAGGGAATATCAGGGATAGAATAGGGGGGCTTACTTTCGAGATATCAGTGAATTCCTTTTTCCAGACAAATACCCCTATGGCTGAGAGGTTATATGAGTCGGTGAGGGATTTTGCCTCTCTTGAAGGAAAGGAGACGGTTCTTGATCTCTATTGTGGGATAGGAACAGTTTCTATCTTTCTGGCGTCCCAGGCTACAAGGGTTATCGGGGTGGATATATCGAAGGGCGCTCTAGCAGATGCCAACAGGAATTGTGAGCTGAACGGGATAGATAACTGTGAGTTTCTTTGCGGGGATGTGAGGATGGTGTTGTCTCAGGTTAACGTGAAACCGGAGTTATTAGTCACTGATCCGCCACGAACAGGCATGCATAAGAAGGTGGTAGAAGGGATCCTTCGGCTTTTGCCTGAAAGGATTGTTTACATTTCCTGTAACCCTGCAACAATGGCCAGGGATATTGCCCTGCTAAAAGATTGGTATCGGGTGGAAGAGGTTCAGCCTATTGATCTCTTTCCAAATAGCTATCATGTAGAATCCATAGCGAGACTGGGAAGGATCTCATAGCAAGATAAAACTGGAGTTTCCGGAGTTTTATAGGGTGTATTTCCATAACCTGTTGATTATATGGCAAATTCTATTTTTGATTAGCGAAAACCCTTGTCCTTTCGCTTCCGTGCTTTCGAGGTGACCCTTTC
>JABXJZ010000089.1 GCA_013375335.1 Desulfobacterales bacterium | reverse complement strand
TTTAGCTTTGATTTTCTATATAACACGACGTATTGTAATCTTATAATTTTTTTTAGATGGAAAAGGTTGATGGGATTTTAAGTGATATCTGAAGTGGCTGTTGCCCGAATCCCCTTTTGTTCATTGAAAAGACTTTTTGACCATTCTAAGGCTCGCTCCAGGCAATTGAGCGCTTAAGCGCTCCTTCGTTCCCAAACTCGCTCTTATATGTTCGCTCCATGGGATTTGCTGTTTGGGAAACAGACCGTGAAGATGTGACCCCCAATTGTCCGATTTGGCATTCAAATCAGTCTCATAGAGATATGGGGTTCCTGATTTGCCGTGTAAAAAAATTCTGTAAGAAAATTTCTGATTGGAATTTGAGAAAAATTCTTCTTTTTATTTTTGAAAATTTTCATCATAAATAAGAAAAGTATACATAGGCAACTAATCCTATAGACTGTCTCCATATCAATAGCTGCTAAGAGAGAGGGATGATCGACACCATGCTGGAGGGAACGGGTGCCCTTGACGGGAAGGGTCGGTTAGAATTGGCTCTCTGGAGACTATTCCAAATGGTGGGCTGCTCCCAAGAAGAAATTTTGGAGGTGCACTGGACTTTCCTTGTCCACCCAGAAGACCACTCGCTGGTAAGGGCTCAGGACGAGTCCAGAAAAGGTTTTCAATCTTCATCTTACATGCGCAGATTAGTGCACCATAAGAATGGGATGCCCATCGTGGTTCTCATTTCCTGGGTACGTCAGTTCAACCATCATGATAAGCACACGAGTACAGTTGTGAATAATACCGACATCACCAAGCGCAAGCAGGCGTAGGAGCAATGGGAATACAGAGGCACGAGGAACTTGAGGCGACCAGTTGGCCTTCAAGGCAGCGATGAGGATCTTCGATATGTCGAAGAGGTCTCCTCACGAGGAGGCGTATTCGCCGACTTTGGCTGTGACAAAGAATAGGTGAGTAAAAATGATAGGTAGAAAGGCATATCAATCAGTTAGACTCTTTACTATTTTTGTTAGCCTCATAATTTTATTAGGTTCCATATCTTACGGGCAGGATGAGGAAAAGAAACATCTACTGGTGTTGCACTCATACCATAAGGGCTACTCATGGACGGATAATATCCAGAAAGGATTTGAATCAGTTTTAAAACCTAAAAAGAATATTGACCTAACTATTGAGTATATGGACTCTAAGGCCATTAAATATGATGAGGAATACAAAAAAAAGTTATTTGATTTATACAAATATAAGTATGGAAACAAAAGTTTTGATCTGATCATCTCATCAGATGATAATGCTTTCAATTTTCTAAGAGAACATCATGAAGTATTATTCCCTGATACATCAATGTTATTCTGTGGTGTGAATAACATTAAAGCACCTGATATAGTTGACCGTAATCTATTTACAGGTTTAGTTGAGGTCACCGCATATAAGGAAACATTGGAACTTGCCTTAAAGCTTCACCCTCAAACAAGAAAAGCAATAATAATTATTGATAATACGCCTTCGGGAAAATATTCCTGGGAACTAATTAAAAAACTTATAGATGACCCTGATTTCAAAAATATAGAGTTTTCCCGTATTGATGATAGCCTGTATTTCTCTGAAATAGAAGAAAAACTGAGCATTTTATCGGATGATACTATTGTCCTGTTTGGAAAATATTTCAGGGATAAGTCAGGGGCTTATTTTCCATTGGGAGAAGCCGTATCGCGTTTTTCAAAAGCAAGCTCGAGACCAATGTATGGTTTTCATGTTGAGTATTTGCCTTATGGGCTTGTTGGAGGGAAATTATTAGGCGGAGTTTCTCATGGACGAAAAGCTGCCGAATTGGTTCTTAGAATTCTCAATGGAGAAAAGGTGAAGGACATTCCTGTAATAACAACAACCACTGCACAATACATGTTTAATTTTGATGAGCTGGTTCGTTTTGGAATTAGTCCATCGGATTTGCCAAAAGACAGAATAATGATAAATGAACCATATTCTTTTTATGAAGAGAATAAATCATTAGTATGGGCTACTATCTGTATAATGATTGCGTTAGTAGCAATTATTTTCGTTCTTCAAACTAATATCATAAAGCGAAAGCGTAGTGAGGAGGCGCTGCGTGAGAGCGAGGTACGTTATCGTCACATTGTCGAGACCGCGTATGAAGGCATCTGGGTCATTGACGCTGAAAACAAGACAATTTTTGCCAACAAAAGGATGGCGGAGATGCTCGGCTACACCGTGGACGAGATGATGGGCAAGTCGCTGTTCTCGTTCATGGACAAAGAATGGAAGGCCGTCGCACATGCCAATGTGGAGCGTCGCCGCGAAGGCTTCACGGAACAGCACGATTTCATGTTCCGCCGCAAAGACAGCGCTGAGTTTTGGGCGATTGTAACCACGAATCCCTTCTTCGATAAAGATGGACGATACGCCGGCGCACTGGGAATGATCACTGACATCACCGAGCGCAAGCGGGCGGAGGAGGAGCTGAAGAAACACCGTGATCACCTTGAAGAGTTGGTGGAAGAGCGCACCGCTGAACTCATAAAGGCCAACAAACAACTCCAACAGGAAATCACCGAGCGCAAGCAGGCGGAGGAGGCGCTGCGAGAGTCTGAGCTTTGGATGCGCAGCATGTTCAACTCCCTTGAGGAAGGGGTTTTTGTGGTCACGCCAGATAGAACCTTAGTGAGCATGAATTCCTCCGCCCAGAAAATGTTCGGGTATTCAAAGGGTGAGCTTGCAGACCTTTCCACGGAGATACTACATGTCGACCATGAGCACTACCTGGAATTCGGGAGGAGCATTAAAGAGGCCTTCGATAAAGGGGAAACGGCAAACTTCAAATTTGAAGTAAAGAAAAAAAATGGAGACATATTCCCGAGCGAACACACAGTCTCCCTTTTAAAAAACGATGCCGGGGAACCTATAGGTATAGTCAGTGTCTTGAGGGACATCACCGAGCGGAAGCGGGCCGAGGAGGAGTTGAGGAAATACCGCGATCACCTTGAGGAATTAGTAGAGCAGCGTACAGTCGAATTAAAAAAGGCCAATGAACAACTTGAACAGGAAATCACCGAGCGCAAGCGGGCGGAGGAGGAGTTGAAAAGGAAGTCAGAGGAACAAACATTACTGCTCGACAATATAGAAACCCAGATTTGGTATTTAACAGATGCAGAAACCTATGGCGCTGTGAACATGGCTCGTGCAAAGTTTTTAGAATTGGAAAAGATAGACTTAGTGGGAAAGAAAATATATGATGTACACGATAAAGAAGAGGTTGAGCTTTGTATCGCTGGTAATAAAGAAGTATTCGAGAATAAAACGCAAATTCAGACTGAGGAATGGATTAAGAATGGCAAAGGAGAAGCTCAGTTACTATCTATTACGAAAACTCCAAAATTAGATGATAACGGAAATGTTGAATATATTGTTTGCTCAGGACAAGACATAACCAAGCGCAAGCGGGCGGAGGAGGCGATGGAGAGGCAAAGGCAAGCGGTGGAGCGGCTGGCCGAGGAAATAGAGATAGTGGCTAAGATCGGACGAATCATTGACTCAACACTGGAAATCGACAAAGTCTATGAGCTCTTCGCTGAGGAAGTGAGGAAGATCATTCCCTTCAACAGGATTGGGATTAACATCATCAATCACGAAAGGGGCACTTATGTCACTACCTACATCGCAGGTAGGGATGTCCCGGGGCACAGGCCCGGGGATGTCGCCCCACTTGCCGGCTCACTTACCGAAGAGGTTGTACGCACACGGTCGAGCCTGCTCATACAGACGGAAGACAGAGATGAAGTGGGAGAACGTTTCCCTGGCCCCCTGCCAGATTTTCAGGCCGGATTTCGGTCATTTATGGCGGTTCCCTTGATCTCTAAGGATCAGGTAATAGGAGCCCTGCACTTACAATCGGTCAAGGCAAAAGCTTATACAACGGTAGACGTAAACCTTGCCGAGAGTATCGGCTCCCAGATCGCCGGTGCCATCGCCAACGCGCAGCTCTATCAAGAGCTGAAAAGGCAGTGGGCTTTCAGCACCACCCTGATCGACACCATGTCGGAGGGATTGGGTGTCCTTGATGAGACGGGTCGGCTGGAATTTGCCAACCGAAAGTTACTACACCTTCTGGGTTACTCCTCACAGGAGGGTATGGGTAAGCACTGGAGTTCCCTTGTCCACCCGGATGACCACGGACTTATGAGGGCTCAGGGCTCCTCCGGAAAGGACGCTCGACCTTCAAGCTACGAATGCCGGTTGTTGCGCAAGGGTGGAACGTCGGTACCTGTGCTCATTTCCTGGGCGCCCCGATTCGACGATCGGGGTCAGCAGAAGGGGAGCGTGGGGATTGTTACTGACTTAACCGAGCGCAAGCGGGCCGAGCAAAGGCTGAGGGAATATGAGGCCCGATACAGCCACCTGTTGGATCACATGCCGGATGGGGTTGCCCTAACTCGGCGTGGGCGGATTATCAGGGTCAATCCCCCCATGGCCCGGATGTTCGGCTATCCATCACCGGAAAAGATTGAGGGGCTTTATGTCTGGGATCTCGCTGCCCCTGTTTCCAAGGAGATTATGAGGCAACAGTCAACCCTGAGAGCCCTGGGACAACAGGTTGAAAACCGGTTTGAATTCGAGGCCCTTCGAAAGGATGGCCAGGCATTTCCGGCAGAGATCACACTTACCGTTGATCGGAGCGAACCACAGCCCTTCGTCCTGAGCATCATCCGTAATGTAACCGAGCGAAAAAACTACGAGAATCAACGGAAACTCCTATCGGACCGGATTATGACAGCACAGGAGAAAGAGCGGACCTTAATCGCCCGGGAGCTGCACGACGAACTGGGACAGGCGCTGACGGGGATAAAGATGGACATGGCCTGGATCAAAAACCATATAGAAGCCCCGGATGAGGCCATTTCGGATCGGTTTGTAGCCCTTGGAGATCTGATCGATTCCACCATCGAATCGGTGCAAAAGATGGCCACCACCCTTCGGCCAAGTGTACTGGACCGGCTGGGCCTGGTCGCTGCCGTCGAATGGCATGCAAACCAGTTCGAACGGAGGACGGGAATTGAATGTATCATTGAATCAGAGGCCTCGGATTTCACAATCAACAGCAAGACGGCCATCAACGCCTATCGCATCTTTCAAGAGGCGCTGACAAATGTCGCTCGCCATGCCCAAGCATCCCGTGTTGATGTGCGAATGGCCGAGGATCGGGGAACATTAGCAATCTGTATTTCTGATGATGGCAGGGGCATTCCTTCAAAAAACCTTTCAGGGCCGATGTCCCTGGGTATAGCGGGCATGCGCGAGCGGGCGGAACTGGTCAAGGGAAGCCTCGATATTCAAAGCCAGAGGGGAAAGGGGACGAGGGTAACCGCGTATTTACCCCTTTCCTCCAAAGGGGGAGCAAGCTATGATTAAAGTCCTTATTGCCGATGACCATGCCATTGTTCGCGACGGGATATGTCGCATGTTGAAGGACCAGAAAGAAATCCAGATTGTCGGGGAAGCAGCCGATGGTCAGGAGACCATTCAAAAGGTTCGGGAAACTCGTCCGGATGTTATTCTGCTGGATATTAGCATGCCCGGGATGAATGGACTGGATGTCACCAAACAGCTCAAGGCAATAAACCCGGAAGTTCGCATTCTCATTTTGACGATGCATGCCGAGGAACAGTATGCGCCGCGGCTGATGAGGGCAGGGGCTATGGGGTATGTAACCAAGCACGCCGCACCGCAGGAGCTGGTAAAGGCAATTCACGAACTCCAATCTGGAAGGCGGTTTATCAGCCCTAAGCTGGCGGAGAATCTGGCCTGGCGGTATTTAGGGAATAGGCCAGACCTGACTCCAGTGGAATGCCTCTCGGACCGTGAGCTCCAGGTCCTCTGCCTTCTGGCAAAGGGCAACACCAATCATGAAATAGCCGAATACCTCCACCTGAGCGTCAAAACCATCGATACCTATCGGGCGCGGGTTTTGGAAAAATTAAACCTCCGCAATAACGCGGAGTTAACGCTATTCGCCATTCGAAATGGCCTCATTGAGAAATAGCACCAAAGAAACTGCCCTCTCCTTTTCCTAAGTTTTCAAAATTACGTCCATTCTATTACCTCCGATGTAAGACCTGTCGAAAATTTCTTCAAATAAATTCGGAAAATTTCCTACATAAGAATCGGAAGAAATACACTTTTCCGCGGCAAGCGAATTGCTATACTAATAATTCTTGCTGAAAGCCTTTATAAATTAAATTATGTCCAGTTCTAAAA
>JABXJZ010000395.1 GCA_013375335.1 Desulfobacterales bacterium | reverse complement strand
GCTCTGGCCCAGCAATGTCTAGACTGTCATGGAAAGGTCCCGCCCAATATAGTCTCCGACTGGCAACTGAGTGACCACAGCCGGAATGAAGTCTCCTGTTCAGCCTGTCATGGCGAGCAACACAGATCTACTGAAGATGTCTATAAGGTCCAAATTCCAACTTCTGCAACCTGTGCTGACTGCCATGAAGCGCAAGTCCTACAATTCAAGGCTGGAAAGCACGCCCTTGCCTGGGCCGTGATGAAGGCGATGCCAACAGCCCACTGGCAACCCATGGCCTTGATGGAAGGAATGAAGGGGTGTGGTGGGTGCCATAAGATCGGATTGAAGACCGAGGCGGAGATAAAGGACCTAAAGCGTGATGGTGCAGGATTTGGCATGGCCTCATGTGATGCGTGCCACACTAGGCATATCTTCTCCCTGAAGGAAGCCAAAGAGCCACAGGCCTGCCGAACCTGTCACATGGGTATTGACCATCCCCAGTGGGAGATGTTTTCCTCATCAAAACACGGTGTCAGGTATCTGCTGAAACAAAACGGGATCCTTCCCGCAACGGTTGCCGCACCGACCTGTCAGACCTGCCACATGCAGCAAGGTAACCACGCTGTCAGGACCGCCTGGGGATTTCTAGCTGTGAGGCTGCCGATGCCGGATGACAAGCAGTGGGCCGCGGACCGCGCCACAATCCTCCAGGCCCTTGGTGTGCTCGACCCGGCCGGGAAACCGACGGCGCGACTTGATGTGGTCAAGGCAGCCGATGTCGCCCGACTGACACAGGAGGACTGGCAAAGAGAGCGTGATAAGATGGTCAAGACTTGCAACCGGTGCCACTCGGTCAACTTTGCCAGGAGAGAGCTAGAAAAGGGCGACCAGATGATCAGGGAGGCCGATCGCCTTATGGCTGAGGCGATCCGTGTTGTTGCGGGTCTATACAAAGACGGTGTCCTCGCCAAACCGGACACCTATGCCCATCCATTCCCCGACCTGCTGACATTTCACGACGCGCCCACGGTTATTGAACAGAAACTCTTTCTCATGTTTCTCAAACACCGAATGAGGACCTTCCAGGGGGCCTTCCATGCCAATCCTGATTATGCGCTCTGGTACGGCTGGAGTGAAATGAAGCGCGATCTCTCGGAAATCAAGGCAATGGCCGAAGAGCTGCTGAAGGGCCATGGGTAACATGAAAGCCGTTTTGCCAGAAAACGCTCCAGTTGAAGCCATTCATCGAGGGCCTTTCTCGCGGTTCAGCGCAGAAGGCACGGGCCGTACGGTCTGTTAGGTAGATGCCACCCGGAAAACTGGTTGGTTTGCCCCCTCTTTTTCGACCCCGGTCAATTCGGTTCAAGGCCAATGCAGTGGCAGGGGAAAATGCGCTGATGAGAGGCAACTCCTTTATCTTCGGAGAACGATATATTTACAGGTAAAGGGATTCTGGGCTCATCGATGTAATTTGGGTTTATGCACACCTTTGACCAAGAGGGATGAAAGGCCATGGCAAAGCTGAAGGGAAGTGACGGGAGATCCTCTCTTATCCTATGTAGGACATCGAAGGACGTGGTCCGGAAAGGCATACCGATTATTACCAGAGGGCAGGGTAGTAAGGTTTTCGATCAGGACGGCACTTCGTACTTGGACCTTACGGCTGGGCTAACGAGGCCTGTTCTTGTAGGCCACGGGCGAAAAGACCTGGCTGAGGCCATTGCCAAGCAGGCAGCTGAGCTAGCCTACTTTACGCCCATGCACTTCGCCAACCCTCGGGCCATCGAGCTCGCGGAAACTCTAGCCGGATTGACCCCGGACGGGATCGACAATTTCCTCTTCGTTTGCGATGGCTCCGAGGCGGTAGAGTCGGCAATGAAACTCGCCAAGCAGTACCACTATTGCCGAG
>JABXJZ010000088.1 GCA_013375335.1 Desulfobacterales bacterium | reverse complement strand
CGTCCGTGCCGCCGCCCGCTCCCCACGGACAGATCATGCTTATGGGCCGCTTGGGATATTCCGCAGCAGATGCGCTCCCGGCGGCGAGTCCTACGCCCGCCCATAAGACCAACGCCACAATCATTAGCTTGCTGCCCTTCATGCCAGTCTTCACCACTGTCATATGTCATCCTCCTTCCCTGATAAGAGCGGTCCTGCCATAGATGAAACTCACCGCGCTGAAGTCAGATGGAACCGGATACTATCACAGAACTGCTCGATATTCCAACCCATAACTGAGCCGATATGGTCAAAACCCAAAAGGCCACGGGGATTCCAACATATGTAATCCAAAGGTGGAATTGAGCTCTCTCTGTCCTATTGACATTTGGGATATTTGTTATTAAGCTTCGTAAGTTCGAAATTCTAAGGAGGATGTTTACAGGAGTGGAGGGATGAGATGGCGAGATGGGATAGGGAAAAGGGTGTACTAATCCATGAACCCGAGAAATTCTGGAGATATGAGCTGAAGGATATCGATGAACCTAATCTGCATAGGGACATCTTTCCCTATGCAGAGGTTCCACGGATAGATTTCGACCATAAGATAGTGCCCATATCCCCAGCGGAGAGGATGTGTATTACCGATACTACCTTCAGGGATGGTCAGCAGTCACGCCCACCGTATACCAGCACACAAATCCTGGACCTGTACGATTTCCTTCATAAATTGGGAGGGCCTAAGGGGATTATCAGGCAGTGTGAATTCTTCCTGTACAGCACTAAAGACAAAGAGGCAATAGGGCTCTGTCAAGACAAGGGATATAGATATCCTGAGATCACCGGCTGGATCCGAGCCAACACCGATGACCTCAAGCTTCTGAAGGATATGGGCCTTACGGAGACGGGAATCTTGACCTCGGTCTCCGATTACCACATCTTCTATAAGCTTGGAAAGACCAGAAGAAAGGTCATTGAGGAATATCTGGGAATAGTGAAGAGCGCCCTGGATATGGGCGTTGTTCCTAGGTGCCACTTTGAGGATGTCACAAGGGCGGACATTTATGGTTTTGTCCTTCCATTTGCCTCTGAGCTGATGCGGCTCAGGGATGAGAGCAGGATTGATATCAAGATCAGATTGTGTGATACCCTTGGCTTTGGAGTCACATACCCCGGGACAGCATTACCCAGAAGTGTACCGAAGCTGGTAAGGGCTTTGATAGAGGAGGCAGGCGTACCTGGGAAGTTACTCGAGTGGCATGGTCACAACGATTTTCACAAGGCATTGCTCAATGCCACAACCGCCTGGCTTTATGGCTGCCAGAGTGCGAACGGTACCCTGTTGGGTTTTGGAGAGAGGACAGGGAATACCCCTATTGAGGGCCTGATCATGGAGTATGTAAATCTGAGGGGTACCACAGATGGAATTGATACGACTGTTATTACCGATATAGCGAATTACTTAGAAAGGGAGCTGGGTTTCCACATCCCTGAACAGTACCCCTTCGTGGGAGCGGATTTCAATGCCACAAGGGCAGGCATACATGCAGATGGTTTGATGAAAAACCAAGAGGTCTACAATATATTTGATACGGAGAAGATCCTCAAGAGGCCACCGACTGTCTTTATTACGGATAAATCCGGTACAGCTGGCATTGTCCACTGGATCTACAATAACTGCGATATACCGAAGAGCCTCAAGATCCTAAAGAGGCACCCGGGTGTCATTAAGATACAGAAGAAGATCCAGGAGGAGTACGACGACGGCAGGGTAACAGTGATTTCCAACAAAGAGATGAGACACCACTGCCAGAAATATATCCCGGAACTATTTATGTCGCAGTTTGATGTACTTAAGAAGAGGGCCTCTGATATGGTTGTTCATCTCCTGGAGGGCATGCTCGAAAACGAGGATATTTCATCCATGGACCCAGCTCGACAGGAGCCGGTTATGCAGAAGGTCTTGGATGACAACCCATTTATCCAATTCATGTATATAACGGATACTAATGGAGGGAAGACCACCAGGAACATCTGCAATATTGTTGATAAGGCCAAGTTTGAGAGGTTTAAGTTACACGATGATTTCTCAAATAGAAGCTGGTTCATACATCCAATGAAGGACGGGAATATCCATGTGACTGATTTTTATACCTCTATTATTACAGGTGCCCTCTGCATCACAGTTTCAGGGCCGATAAGGAATGAGAACGATGAGATAATTGGAGTCCTTGGAATAGATATTAGATTCGAAGATCTGGCGAAGATGGAGGAGAAGGAAAATGAGGATCGAATCAGCTAAGGCTATTTTCGGCCTTTCAGTTATCTTAATCCTATGCCTGGGCACATCTCTTGTTCCCTTGGGACTGGCCCAGGAGGAGAAGGAGGAGGATACAAGACCAGAAAGGGGTATCTCAGTTGCCTTCGAATACCCAGAGGTCATCATTCCCAAGGGCGATGATGTTTCAGTAGATCTCATTATTAAAAACAAGGGGAAACGGGATGAGAATGTCTACCTGAGGATCGCCTCTGCTTCACCCGGATGGGAGACAAAGATCAAGACCTACAGTTTCGCCGTTACCTCTGTCCACGTCCCTGAGGGAGAGGATAAACGCGTTACCTTTTTTGCCAGGCCGGAGAAGGATACCAAGCCGGGAACCTATGAGTTTCAGGTGGATGCAAGGACAGAGGATGGGGAACTGAAGGTATTCCATGGGCTAACGATTACGGTACAAGAGAAGGAGAAGGAGAAGGGAGAGATAGAGCTCACCACGTCCTACCCTGTTTTAAAGGGGCCAAGCGACGCGAGGTTTGAGTTTTCCCTCAATGTAACCAACAAGACCGGCAGGGAGGATACCTTTAATTTAGCCGCGAGGGGACCAAAGGAGTGGCAAATCAATTTCAAACCCCCTTATGAGGACAAATATATCTCAAGCCTCACGCTCAAAGATGATGAGGGCAGGGGCGTAAATGTCCAGGTAACGCCTGATCGCCTCTCCAAGGCAGGGGAATACCTCATTCCAGTCACCATAACTGCGGGGAGGGCAAGGGCAGAGGCAGAGTTGAAGGTGATTATTACAGGTACCTACAAGCTGGAGGCTGTCACTACTACAGAGCTCCTGTCTCTTGAAACGGAAAAGGGAAGACCCGGCAACATTTCCGTGTATGTGAAGAACGCCGGCTCGGCGACAATCCACGATATAGAGTTCTTATCGATAAAGCCGGAGAACTGGAAGGTGGATTTCAAGCCGGAGAAGATCGCTTCCCTAGAACCAGGTAGTATAGAGCAGGTTGAGGTAAGTATCACTCCAGCTGAAGAGGCACTTGTAGGTGACTACGCAGTTGGCGTGAGCATTAGTGGAGAGAAAAGCTCAGATGAGCTTGAGTTGAGGGTAACAGTAAAGACCTCGGCAGCCTGGGGCTGGATAGGGATAGGGATAATTGTCCTTGTTATAATTGGGCTCTTTGGCCTGTTTGTCTCCCTTGGAAGGAGGTAACATGGGTCAAAAGGCGATTGTTGAAACCAATGGGTTATGTAAGAGCTACGGAAGGCAGGTAGCGGTCAATGACCTGACCTTCGATGTGCGGGAGGGTGAGGTATTCGGGTTTCTTGGGCCAAATGGCTCTGGCAAGACAACCACCTTGCTGATGCTGCTGGGGCTTACTGAGCCTACAAAGGGGTGGGCCCGGGTTGCGGACTTTGACCCCACAAAGGAGGCTATCAAGGTCAAGAGGATTGTTGGCTATATCCCGGAGAATATCGGCTTCTACGATGATATGAACGCCAGGGAAAACCTCAAGTTTATAGCGAGGCTCAACAACATGCCTGATTCAGTGAGCTCAGCCCAAATCGAGGAGGCCTTGGAGAGTGTCGGACTGAAAGAGGAGGTGGAGAAAAAGGTCGGTGCTTACTCCAGGGGGATGAGGCAACGGTTGGGAATTGCCGAGATCCTCATCAAGGAGCCAAGCATTGCATTCTTGGATGAACCTACCTTGGGTCTTGACCCCGAAGGGACCACGCGGATCGTTGACTACATTCGATCCCTCAGCAGGGATAAGAATATAACAATTCTCCTCTCCTCCCATGATCTAAAACAGGTACAGAAGATCGCAGATCGCATAGGGATCATGATTAATGGGCGGATGGTCGCTGTGGGGCCTCTTGAAAAACTCGCAAAGGAAAAACTGGGGGTGGATGATAAGGAAATCTCCTTAGACGATGTATATATGAAATATTTCCAAGAGGTCTCAGCATGACGGGTATCGGTGCCATTTTCAGAAAGGAACTTGCGGATCACTTCAGCAGCTATCGGTTCATTATCCTCTTTGCCCTCATTGCCATGGTCAGTTTGATAACAACCTACATGGTGGGCATTGGTCTCAGGGAGGAGCTCGGCGGTTTTGCCAAACCGAAGTTTGTATTCTTGATGCTCTTTACCTCCACGGGTCCTCTCTTTTCCCTGGTACAGTTTGTCGCCTTCTTTGGGCCCCTCATAGGGTTGGTACTCGGTTTCGATTCTATCAACAGGGAGAGGAGCACCGGGACCTTAAGTAAGTTGGCCTCACAGCCCATCTACAGGGACTCCATCATTAACGGTAAATTCCTATCGGGTGTGGCTACCGTTGCCATTATGTTGCTATCTATCCTTCTGGTGGTATCAGGCCTGGGGCTTACTTTGATTGGGGTTGTGCCCGGTGTTGAGGAGGTGTGGAGGATCTTTATTTACCTGATTATCAGTATCTTCTATATATCCTTCTGGTTAGGTGTGAGCATACTCTTCTCAATTCTCTTTAGGGGTATTGCCACATCAGCCTTGGCTACCTTGGCCGTCTGGATCTTTTTCTCATTCTTCGTCTCCATGGGCGCAAGCGTTGTGGCAAATGCCATGGTCCCACTTGATCAAGCTACTACGCAAGACCCCGAAATGATAATGGGGCATGTAAGAATTAAACGGAACGTCTCTCTGCTTTCTCCAATGCAAATCTACAATGATTCCACTGCTATAATAATTGATCCCATGAGGAAGACAACGGGATCGCTTGTCCTTATGGGGGCCATTGAAAGACTCTCTTCAGAAAGATTCAAGCGGCCGCTGGCCCTTTCCCAGAGCATTTATGTTGTACTTCCCCATCTTATTACCCTTATAGCCATTACCTTCATCTGCTTTGGTGTCTCCTACTATGTATTCATGAGACAGGAGATCAGACCCATCTAATCTTACTTGTAAAGAACTTCGCCCTGAGTAATAGCACCCATTCCCCAACACAAGAAAACCTCCCCTCGGCCGAGGGGAGGTTTTCTTTCATCGTTTAACGAAGCTCAGGAGCGGACCTACCTGATGGCGAACGGCCGAATATTCGATCCCGTGGCCCCTCTGAACTTATTCGTTGTAGTGACGAAGAGGAACTCATATGCCTTGTCTTTGGCGAGACCCTCCAGGTTCAACAGCTCGAGGATATGAACCCCGTGGTGGAACATGACCATGTGGCCAGGATGCGGGTTCGTTCCGACCGGTCCCACCCCGCGCGGGACTGGCTGAGCCTCATATGCCACGGTGTCGGTTCCGCCGACCATCATACCGTTGTCGAGAAGCCACTTGCAAGCTTCCCAGGTGGGTCCGGGTCCAATAGTGGCCTTTTGCTTGTCCGGCCAATACTGGCCAGCACCGGTCCTGATTAGGACCGCATCCCCCTTCTCGATCTTGATGCCCTGCTTTCTCAGGGTGCCCTTTACGTCAGCAACGGTGATCGGGTAACCTGCCTTCAGGCAGTTTACCCCCTTGTAATCAGCCACATCCAAAAGAATTCCCCTGCAAAATACAGGGGGGACAGTCTCGATACCGGTCTTCACGAAACCCCAGTCTCCCAGGATCTTCTTTTGAGAGAAACCGTTGTAACCCGCCCAGGCTGGCCCGAATACCACGTGGGCAAGACCATCCATGTGTGTGCCGGTGTGTTGGCAGTGGATGGTCGCCTCGCTGGCAAAGCAGATATTGGCATCGTTGTTGCTCATTAACCAGCCTTGATCCTCCTGATTCCATTCACCGAACGGTGAGCGGAAAGTGATCAGTTCGTAGGGTGGATGACCGGGCCAGTTCGGACTATTTCGGTCAACCGTCTGGGCCAGGTCGTAGACCTTGCCCCTCTTGACGAGCTTTGCCGCCTGCACAACCATGGCAGGATCTTGCCAGTTCAACCGCCCAACCTCATCGTCCGGACCGAACTCGAACTCCTCTGGAATCAATGTTCCGACCCACTTCTCATATCCGGGCCCATACCTTTTGGTTGTCTCCCTCTTGTCCGCATATGCCGGATAAGTGAGGAAAACTAATCCGATCACACAGATAAGAGCAATCAGCAATC
>JABXJZ010000394.1 GCA_013375335.1 Desulfobacterales bacterium | reverse complement strand
AGTTTGCGTTGGCTGAACTCGATCATGTAAAGAAAGCGGTGGGGATTTCTGGACCCGATGATGTGAACATGGACAAGCTTGGAGAGCTTTCGAAGGTTTATTGGGAAGCGATTGCATGTCCTTACAAGGTGACAAAGCATGATGCCAATGTCCATGAAGCAGAAATACTTGCCTGTCCTTACTGGGATAATATGAAAGAGATTCTGGGTGAAGATGTCGCCCGATCGATGACGCTCAAGTGCGAGGCCGCGGTTTCTGTCAATTATTATCAAGCGATTTTGAAGGGACTAGGCGTGTTTGACCGGTACACTTTTACCATGGACAAGTTTCTATGCTGCGGTGACGATGCCTGCCGGGTGAGGTTTGAAAGGAGAAAATAGAGAGGGTTCTCTTTTTGGAGGAGAGGAGTGAAAAATGAACGAACCAGCTGAAACAGCAAAAAAGTGGCTGACAGCAATGAATGAACATGATGTGGACCTGATGAGTTCCCTTTGTTGGGAGGATGATGTGGGCGATGAGGCGGCAGGCCCGAGGCAAGATACGCAGAATCACAGAATACTATGACGGAGCAGCTGTCGCCAGTCAAATGGGACTTTCCTGAGGCGAGTAACGTCTGGTTACGTTGCAGACGATTTCGTAATCATTTGGTGAAGGTGAAAACAAGACAAAATATTCAGAGATCAACCACAGCCAGCATAAATCTCAAAGCGATATCCTATAACATCTCGGAAATTCGAAAAAGGATAGGAGACAGAAGGGATTTGATGGCAGTGGTGAAAGCTGATGGGTATGGACATGGCTCGGTGAAAGCCAGTTTGTCAGCTCTCAAGGGCGGAGCCGACTGCCTTGGAGTTGCCTTGCCTGAGGAGGGGGAGCAGCTGAGGAAAGCGGGGATTGAGGTTCCTATCCTGGTTTTGGGGTTGATTCAACCTGAGGAGGCATATAAGGTAGTAGATTTTAGATTGGACCAAACTGTCTGCACTCTCGAACTCGCTGAGGCCCTGGAGCAGGAAGCTCGGAAGGTATCTATTCAGGTGAATGTTCACGTCAAGGTTGACACCGGGATGGGCCGGATCGGAGTGACCCCACAGGATGCATTGAGCTTAGTCAGGAGGATAAGCCGATTCAAGAACCTAAAATTGATGGGGATATTTAGCCATCTTTCATCTGCCGATGAGGCGGACAAGACCCTTGCCAAGAAGCAAATTGCGATTTTCGAAAGCGTTGTCCGAGAAATTGAGGCCTCGGGCATCGAAATACCTAAGAAGCATATAGCTAACAGCGCCGGGGTCTTAGACCTTCCTGAATCTTACTATGATCTCGTAAGGCCTGGCATCATGATATATGGCCTATATCCTTCCATGGATGTCAGCCGAAGTATAAAACTTAAGCCAGCCATGACGCTAATAACAAAGGTAATATACTTAAAGTCTGTTTCCGAAGGGACCCCCATCAGTTATGGGCGAACTTTTTACACCGAGAAAGATACACTAGTAGCGACCCTTCCCGTGGGATACGCTGATGGATATAGCCGACTGTTGTCCAATCAGGCATACGTGCTGATCAAAGGTCGACGAGCCACATTGATCGGCCGTGTTTGCATGGATATGTGCATGATTGATGTCACAGGTATAGAGGGTGTCAAACCGGGTGATGAGGTGATTCTCTTTGGTGAAGATCCTTCTGTGGATGAAATCGCACGTATGATTGGTACAATTAACTACGAGATCGTTTGTTGTGTTGGGAAAAGGGTGCCACGGATCTATGTAGATGGATAGAGGAGAATAGAGAGGAGCGTTTACCATGCCAAAAGTCCTGATTATTTATAAATCGAAGACTGGAAACACCGAGGCAATGGCCGAAGCCGTGGAGGCAGGGGTAAGGAAAGAAGGTGTC
>JABXJZ010000393.1 GCA_013375335.1 Desulfobacterales bacterium | reverse complement strand
GTCAGTGTTAGGCATAGTTACAGCCCTGCAAGTCTCTGAGGCGGTTAGCCTGCTCATAGGACGGGAACCCAAGCTGCTGAACAAATTGCTCTCCATTGACCTTAGAGATATGCAGTTTCACATGCTGAACCTAGTCACCCGAGAGAACTGCCCAGTATGCGGTGTTAGCCCCGATGACTTGCCAGAGCCACTCCCGGACAGGTTTTTTGAAGAATCCTGTGCGAGGGATCGGCGAAGAACCTTTATACTCTCTCCGAAGCAAAGAACTGACATAAACCTCGAACAACTAAGTATGCTACTGAATGAAAGGGGTTTTCACATTACGATATTTGGCATTTTAGGCATAACATTCAAGCAATCCGACGACATTGTGAGTAGCATCCTCAAGAGCGGAGTCATGGTAGCACAAACATCGCCAAAGCTAAAAAGTAATGCAAAGGATGAGGTATTTAAGACTTACAAGTCAATTCTTGTTGACGGCTTGGGCTTATCCCAAGCCATTCTGCCAGAGGTGCAAGAGCACATCTCGGCATAGCCTCTGAGCGTTTGCTCTCTATCGATCAAACCGCTTCCTAAGAGCTCAGAGGGAAAAAATTGTCAGTTTACCAAAATTAAGAACATTTTTTTGTTGATATGTATACCACGTTGTGGTATACAGACCCAGACAACCAGGCCAATTTGTAAACTTGAACGGATAAGAGGGTGACCGGATTAATTACACGAAAGCAGTTTTTGAAAACTTTTGGGATTGGGGCTGCAGCCCTTGTTTGCGGATCCCAGGCATATGGGTTTTTCTCCAAGGGAGGGAAAAAGGCTAAGAGCATCAAGGGGCACATCTTTGAGAACGATGCCCCTCCTAAACCGTGGAAATGGTCCATCGAGGCCTTTCACTATGCAACAGATGGGAACAAGGTACAGTGCCAAGTGTGTCCAAATCGTTGCACCCTATCCCCCGGGGACCGCAGCATCTGCCGGTCGAAAGTGAATATCGGTGGAAAATTATACTCCCTCGTATACGGAAATCCCTGCGCGATACATGTTAATCCCATCGAGAAAAAGCCTCTTAACCACTTTTATCCGGGGACTTCTGTCATTTCTATCGCCACCGCTGGGTGCAATTTCAGGTGTCCCAACTGCCAGAATTGGGAGATCTCTCAGAGAAAACCGGAGGAGGTTCATTTTACTGAACTATTCCCCGCAGAGGTTGTAGAGGCCGCAAGAAGAAGTGACACACCTTCCATCGCCTACACCTACTCAGAGGCTGTCACCTTCTATGAATACACGTTTGATACGGCCAAATTAGCCCATGAGGAGGGGCTCAGAAATGTGCTTGTATCCAATGGCTACATCAACAGCGAACCCCTTCTCATGTTAGCTGGATATCTTGATGGCGCCAATATTGACCTGAAGTCCTTCGATGACGACACATACCGCTGTCTGAATGGAGGAACGCTTTATCCGGTCCTTAACACCCTTAAGACCCTTCACAGGGCCAATGTCTGGTTTGAGATAACCACACTGGTGGTGCCGACCTATGTGGATGATCACGAAATGATAAAGAGGATGTGTGGCTGGATATTGAAGGAGTTGGGACCCGATTATCCTCTGCACTTTTCGCGCTTCTTTCCGCGGTACAAACTGAACAGGCTGCACGCTACCCCGGTGAAAACACTGGAAGAGCTAAGGGATATAGCCCTCAAGGAGGGCCTACGTTATGTCTATCTCGGGAATGTCCCCGGTCATGATGGTTACAACACCTACTGCCATAACTGTCATAAGACTCTGATCAAGAGAAAGGGGTATTATATCGCCGAATTCAACATAAATGATGGCATGTGTAAGTTCTGCAAGACACCTATCCCTGGGAGATGGGAGGGTGGTTGATTTCTTGAAATCGA
>JABXJZ010000392.1 GCA_013375335.1 Desulfobacterales bacterium | reverse complement strand
TTATCCCAATCGTTGATGCCAAAGGCCAGATTCTCTTTATCAATATCCGTCCCCTTGTCGCTGATCTTGAGATCGGCCTCCTCCACATCAGCCACATTTTTAACGCATACAATAATGTCCATTTGAATACCACCTCCAATCCTGTTTCAAACAATTATAGTGAACGTCATAAATAACATGACGTAATGGAATGGGTGTCTTTTTTCAGGCAATTCACCCTGTTGAATATAGCAGGTCAATTCCACAGGGTGAACCCTAATCTGGCATTAAAGCATGTTCTTTTTCGTGCCTCAAAAAGATACCCATAACCTTAAACTGCGTCCATTTAATTTGCACGCTTATCATAGTAATGTTGCGTCTATTCTTCGTCATTGCCAAGCCCCAATGCCTCTACCAATAACTCATTCAGGTCCATTATCCTGAGCTTGTCTTCAAGGTCTGCGGTCTTCCGGGCATCTTCTAACATAATCAGACAGTAAGGACAGGCGGTAACCACGACACTGGCGCCTGTATCCGCCGCCTCCCTGATACGTATCTCTGACATCTTTTGCTCATCCTCAAGTTCCTCCCACATCCTTCCGCCGCCACCCCCACAGCAGAGGCTATTTGGACCAAAATGAACCATTTCTACAAGTTCCACTCCGGGAATAGACCTAATTATCCTCCTAGGTCCTTCGTAAATGTGGTTATGCCTGCCCAAGTAGCAAGGATCATGATAGGCAACTTTAAGGTCTAGTGATTTCACTGGCTTAATGGAGCCTCTATCCATTAATTCCTCTAAGAGTTGTGTAAAATGTCTGACGTTGAAGGTTACCCTTTCTTCAGGTTTCCTTAGCTCTTGATAGGCCGAATATTCATTTCGGAAGGCATTAAAACAGTGAGGAGACGACGTGACTAACTCCCTAATGCCATATCTGGCAAAGAGATCCAATGTCTGCTCCATCTGTTCCTCAAAAAGCCCATCTTCGCCCACCCTCCTGGCAATGTCACCACAACATGTCTCTTTTTGACCGAAAGTACCGAAACTGATATCTGCATGGGTCATGATTTTAACAAACGACTTCGCCAGATCCTGGGCCCTCGTATCAATGGAAGTGGTGCAACCTACGAAATAACACAGATCCACTTGGACACCTTCGGCTAAATCGGGAACATCCAGAACACCAGGCCATTCGCCCCTCTTCTTTCTTGAACTCTCCCAAGGATTATTGTATTTGTACAGTTTTTCAAGGGATTGGATAAGAAGGGATGGCACACGGCTACCTTCTTCAATCTCGGCCATCCTGACTCGCCTAATGGGGTCAAAGGATCCTATATAAACTGGGCAAACCTCTAAACATGCCATGCATGTTGTACAGTACCAAATTTGCTCTGGAGAGATCCTGGCCTCCTTTGAGATCGCCTTTGATGATCTCTCGCAAAACCACTTTATCCTGTTTAGGGGGTTAAACTTAAGTTTTGTGTATTCATTAGCCTGGGCAATAAATTCGCGTGGAGAAAATGGTTCCAAGGCAGATGTTGAAGGACATGCCTCATTACACCTACCGCAGCTTGTGCAGGCAGAGAAATCAATCATATCCCTAAAGGAAAAGTCCATTTCCTCAGATGACCTGTCCTCAGTTGAGATAACTGGGGCTGACTGCGGTGCTAAATATATATTGAAAGGGGCAGCTAATGAGTGGAATAACTTGCTAAAGGGAAAGTAGGCGATAAGCCCTAGGCTGAGCAGGGAATGGAACCACCACATAAACGGGTAAAGGGTTGTGGCCTGATTCTTAGAGGTTAATAAAGAAGAAAAAATCAGACCAACGAACGAAGCACCTTCCAGCTCGGGCCTTTCGGCGGATAAGCGTATGCCCTCGACCAAAAAACCGGTCAGTGCACTGGCCAATAGCAGGAT
>JABXJZ010000087.1 GCA_013375335.1 Desulfobacterales bacterium | reverse complement strand
ACCTTGAAACTACCTCCACCTTACCACCGGCAGATTCAATCTTTTCCCTTGCTGCCCGGCTTACCCCATTAACCTTTATGTTTAAGGCATACGATATATCGCCCTGTCCCAAGAGCTTTATTGCCTTAGCCTTCTTTAGCAAGCCGGCCTTGAGTAATGCCTCTCTGTCCACTGTCTCACCTGATTTAAAATCCTTGAGATCCTTTATATTGATAATTTCATACTGTTTCTTGAATATATTGGTAAAGCCCCGTTTTGGGATCCTTCTCTGTAGAGGCATCTGCCCCCCTTCAAATCCCAAGGGCACTCCTGCACCGGAACGTGACTTCTGCCCTTTTGTCCCTCTCCCTGCAGTTTTTCCGCTTCCTGAGCCTACCCCCCTGCCGAGTCTCTTTCTCTTTTTCCTTGCACCTTTCGGTGCCATCAATTCATGCAACCTCATAGAGGCCCCTGCGAATCCACCATCGCTCAGGTCAAGACTTCCTCTGCAGTTTTCCCCCTTGATCGTGCTACTTCCCCCGGGGTTCTTAAAGACACAAGTCCATTAAGGGTTGCCTTAACCAAATTATGGGGATTGTGGGAACGCAAGCACTTGCTCACCACATTCCTGACACCGGCTGCCTCCAAAACCGCCCTAACTGCCCCTCCAGCTATAATGCCAGTCCCAAGCCGAGCTGGCTTAAGCAGAACAGAACTCGATCCACATTTCCCAATTACCTCGTGTGGAATAGAATCCTCCAAAAGCCCTACTCGCCTCATATCCCCCTTGGCCCTTTCCCCTCCCTTTCTTATAGCCTCTGGTACTTCATTTGCCTTTCCAAGTCCTGCGCCTACCATACCCTTACCGTCGCCAATAACTACTATAGCGCTAAAGCTAAACCTGCGGCCCCCTTTCACGACTTTTGCAACCCTGTTGATATAGACAACCTTCTCGATTAACTGTACATCTTCATCTTCGTTAGTCAATTACCGCTCCCTTCTGTAGTTCACTCCACCTAAAATTCCAGACCATTTTCTCTTGCTGCATCAGCAAGCGCTTTAACCCTCCCATGGTATAGAAACCCGTTCCTGTCAAAAACCACTTTCTTGATACCCAGCGCTGTCCCTTTCTTTGCGATACTCTCGCCAACCAATAGGGCACCCTTTATGTTCCCACTGACTCCCGCAGCCTTGGACTTAAGATCCCTAGAGGCTGTTGATGTTGCTGCGAGGGTCCTCCCCGCGGTATCGTCTATAATCTGGGCGTACAAATACCTTGCTGTCTTAAACACAGTCAAGCGCGGTCTTTCGGGTGTGCCCTTTATTTTGTTTCTCACCCTCTTTTTTCTTTTCAACCTCGCGGCCCTTTTATCTTTGCTAGAGATCATAGTATATGTCTACTTTTTTACGCCCGTCTTTCCTGCCTTTCGCTTAACCACTTCTTCCAGATACTTGACGCCCTTTCCCTTATACGGCTCTGGCGCTCTCAGGCTTCTAATCTCGGCCGCTGTAATCCCCAAGAGCTCCTTGTCTATCCCACTCAAGACCACCTTATTCTTTTGATCAAGCTGAACCTCTATTCCCCTGGGGATATCATAGGTAATGCGATTTGAATAACCCAGATGAAATACCAACTGATTACCTGAATGCTCAACCCTATATCCCACACCACTTATCTCAAGGGTCCTTCTAAATCCCTCGGTAACGCCTAAGACCATATTGGCTATGAGCGAGCGAAAGAGACCAAAAAGCGATCTTGATTCCTTCGAGCCATCGGCGATTGACAACAATATCTGTGAATCGTTAATATCTATTCTTACGTTAGGATGAATGATGCGCCTCAGCTCCCCCTTGGGTCCCTTCACGGACAACACGTCGCCATCAAGCTTAACCTCTACCCCTTCTGGCACAACAATCGGTTTCTTACCTACCCTTGACATCGCCTATGCTCTCTCCATGAGCCCACGACCTGCTACCACACGGAGCATATGATCTCTCCGCCTACTCCCATTCTCCGTGCCTCTCTATCTGTCACTACTCCCTTGGAGGTCGAAACGATATTGATACCAAGGCCATTTAATGCCTTGGGGATCTTCTTACACCTTGAATACACTCTGCAGCTTGGCGTGCTTATCCTTTCTAGGCCTTTGATCACTGGGCTCTTGTCGTCGTTATATTTCAAGTAAATCACCATGCGAGCTTTTTTATTGTCTTCAAGTACCTTGTAATTCCTTATATATCCCTCACCCTTTAGTATCCTGACTATGTCAATCTTAATCTTTGAGCATGGAACTTCTACCTTATCATATGAAGCCATAATGGCATTTCTGATCCTCGTTAGCATATCCGCAATGGGGTCAACCATTGTCACTGTGAATCTCCACTATTTCGCATCTACCAACTCGATTTTATAACACCGGGTATATCACCCCTCGAGGCCAAGGTCCTGAAACAGATCCTACAGACGCCGAATTTTCTCAAATAACCCCTCGCTCTACCACAAATCGGGCACCTGTTATATCTACGAGAGGAGAATTTAGGCTCTCTCTTCGCCTTTGCAATCAAGGATTTTCTCGCCAAAGCAGCCTCTTTCTCACCTCCGGAATAACAATCCCATCTTCTCAAGCATAAAGCGACCTTCTGCATCTGTCTTGGCAGTCGTAACAATGGTAATATTAAGGCCCTTTACCTTATCGATCTTGTCATAGTTGATCTCGGGAAATATAATCTGCTCCTTGATACCCACTGTATAATTGCCCCGGCCATCGAAGGACTTGTCTGATAAACCTCGGAAATCTCTAACCCTTGGAAGGGCTACATTAAAAAGCCTGTCCAGGAAATAGTACATTCTGTCCCTTCGTAAGGTGGCCATGCATCCTATAGGCATCCCCTCCCTAACCTTAAAGCTGGCAATGGATCTCTTAGCCCTCGTAACAACAGGTCTCTGTCCGGCGATAAGTGCTAACTCCTCTACAGCTGAGTCGAGAACCTTTATATTGTGTATTGCCTCACCGAGACCCATGTTGAGGACCACCTTCTCGAGCTTCGGTGACTCCATGATATTTCGATAACTGAACTCCTTCATCATGGCCGGCACAATCTCTCTTAGATATTTCTCCTTTAATCGAGGTACAGTCATCGTCCCTTTTCACATAGCACTAATGGAGCAATCCCGAGTCTTCCATGAAAACTACTTGTCCAAGATCTCCCCACACTTTTTGCAAGACCTGACCTTACTACCATCCTCGAGCACCTTTTTACCCACCCTGATTGGCTCGGCGCACTTTCCACAAACAAGCATCAGGTTAGATATATGAATTGGTGCCTCCTTTTCAAGAATCCCCCCTTTAGCTGCCTTACCTCCAGGTCTGGTATGCCTCTTGACAATATTCAGCTTTTCTACGATGGCCTTTTCCTTCTTGGTAATTAGCTTCAAGACCGTGCCGATTTTCCCCTTTTCCCTGCCAGCCACCACCATTACCTTATCATTCTTTCTTATGTGGAGCTTCTGTTTAGCCATAATGCATTAGCCTGCTGTTAAAGTACCTCAGGTGCAAGAGATATGATTTTCATGAACCTCTTCGACCTTAGCTCCCTGGCGACAGGGCCGAAGATCCGTGTTCCAATTGGTTCGTTCTGTTGAGTAATTAATACAGCGGAGTTGTCGTCAAATTTTATGTATGAGCCGTCCTGCCGCCTGATCTCCTTGACCGTCCTGACTATAACTGCCCTCAAAACATCACCCCTTTTTACCTTGCTATTCGGCAAAGACTCTTTAACAGATACGACAATGACATCTCCTACTCGTGCGCATTTTCTCCTTGTCCCACCGAGCACCTTTATGCAGTAAAGCTTCTTGGCGCCGGAATTATCAGCTGCATTTAATAGTGTCTGAGCCTTTATCATAGCAATAGTTCCCGATACTAAAGTATCTAAAGCCCATGCGAGATGACGAGATTGAGCCCCATTAATCCAAAATCTCCAGCACCCGCCATCTCTTTGATTTACTTATCGGGCGGCTTTCGATTATTCTCACCTTATTGCCTATCCCACATCGGTTATGGGGATCATGTGCCATGTATGTTGCCCGGCACCTAGTGTATTTCTTGTATTTCCTGTGCTTCGCCGCTCTCTCAACCAACAACTTTACACTCTTATCCATCTTGTTATTTATAACAACGCCTGTCAGCTCTTTTCTCTTCCCACGCCTCCCCATGCTATGCCTCAGCTTTATCCTTCATGGCTTCCTTCTCTTTCAACACAGTCTTAACCCGGGCAATATCCTTTTTCGTCTTTTTCAGAGAGGTATGGCTACTCAGCTGGCCTGTGGCCATCTGGAATCGAAGATTAAACAACTCCCTTGCCAATTCCTTTTCCCTCTCCACCAATTCTTGAATACTCAATTCTCGTAACTCGTCTGCCTTCACAGTGCTAAGAACTCCTGCTTAAGAATCTAGTAGCAAACGGCAACTTATGGCCCGCAAGCCTAAAGGCCTCCTTGGCTACCTCCTTATGGACACCTTCTATCTCGTATAAGACCCTGCCAGGTTTTATTACAGCCACCCAGCCTTCGAGATTACCCTTCCCCTTGCCCATCCTCGTTTCAGCAGGCTTCTTAAATATTGGCTTGCTTGGGAAAACCCTTATCCATATCTTACCACCCTTCTTAACATGTCTTGTTATTGCTATCCTTGCAGACTCTATCTGCCTGGCAGACATATAACCGCATTCTGTTGCCTGAAGGCCGAAATCACCAAATTCAAGATCTGAACCTCTGTAGGCCTTCCTTCTCAATCGCCCCTTTTGCACTGCTTTATATTTAACCTTTTTTGGGCTTAACATAGCATTCCATCTCTATTTTATTTCATTAGGCCAAACCTCGCCCTTAAAGACAGTCACCTTTACTCCTATGACCCCATAAGTTGTAAAGGCCTCGGCAAATCCGTAGTCTATATCTGCCCTCAGGGTGTGCAATGGTACTCTACCCTCTCTGTACCATTCTCTCCTCGCCATCTCTGCGCCTCCGAGCCTCCCACTACAGGAGATCTTTATGCCCTTAGCACCAAATCTCATGGCAGAGGCAACAGCCTTCTTCATGGCCCGGCGAAAGGCGACCCTGCGGACTAACTGTAAGGCTATATTCTCTGCGGCCAATTGGGCCTCCAATTCAGGCCTCCTGACCTCTTTGATGTCAATAAAGACCTCCCGTTTTATCTTGTTCTCGATCTCCTTCCTCAAATTCTCTATCTCTGCCCCTCTCTTCCCTATTATGATACCCGGCCTCGATGTATAAATCCTAAGCCTCACCTTGTTAGTAGCCCTCTCGATCTCCATCCTAGAGACGCCAGCCTGAGAAAGACGCTTCTTCAAAAATCTCCTCATCTCATTGTCCTCCACGACCAGTGAGGCAAACTCGGAACCAGCAAACCACCTGCTGTTCCAAGTCCTGTTAATACCCAACCTCAATCCCACCGGGTGCACCTTTTGGCCCACTAAAGCCTCCTTCTAACGAAACGTTTATCCCTTTTCACAATTCTCAATTGCCCCTTTCCAGGCCTATCTCTCGTCGAGTATAATGGTCAGGTGACTGGTTCTCCTTCTGATCCTTGTTGCCCTCCCCATAGCCCTTGGCCTAAATCGTTTTAAAGTCGGCCCTTCATCAGCAAATATATGCTTTATGAACAGGTTATCTACATCAACATCAGGATGCTGGCTGGCATTGGCAACGGCAGAATTGATCAACTTACGTAGAACAGGGGCACCCCTTTGTGGAGCGAAGCTTACTAAGTTGAGTGCCTCTTCAACCCTTTTACCCCTTATCTCTCTCATAAGTAATCGGATCTTCCTGGGAGATACTCGTATATACTTGGCAATCGCCCTGACCCTCATCTCTTAGCTAAGACCTCGGTAATCTTGTCTCTACTATTTCTTCCCCCTCAACCGTGACTTCTTATCGCCTCCAGCATGGGCGTAAAATGTCCTTGTTGGTGAAAATTCACCTAATTTATGCCCTACCATGTCTTCAGTGATAAATACCGGAACGAATTTCTTCCCGTTGTGCACAGCAAAAGTCAGACCCACGAACTCCGGCAATATAGTAGATCGCCTCGACCATGTCTTGATAACCTGATGGGTGTCCTCCTGCCTGACACTCTGCACCTTTTTCATTAAACTCTCATCCACAAAAGGCCCCTTTTTGACTGAGCGTGGCAACCCTTGCTCCTTTCCTATCTCCTTCTCTTAATAATCAATTTATCGCTTATCTTTGTGCGCCTTGTTCTAAAGCCTTTGGTGGGAACGCCCCAAGGTGTAACTGGATGCCTACCCCCTGATGATTTCCCTTCTCCACCTCCAAGTGGATGATCAACCGGGTTCATGGCTACACCTCTTACACGTGGCCTTCTTCCTAACC
>JABXJZ010000391.1 GCA_013375335.1 Desulfobacterales bacterium | reverse complement strand
GCATACACGCGTTTTCAGCGATTTCGACGCTCCTATCGGCTTTTTCACACGGATCTTCTGCCATCGACCTTGGAATCGGACAGAAAGAGAATTTGGGATACTTGCAGTGCCCAGATCCCGGGCTACCATGCACGAAAGGTGGAACCGTCTTGTTCGAGCTAAGGAGAGAAAAAACTGAAGGCTGAAAGCCTAAGCGGATGGATTGAATGGTTCCTTCCTGATGTTCAAGTCCCTATTCAGTTTTTCAACTCTTTTCCTGATCTTCTCAACCTCGGCAAATGTGTCCTGATCCGTAATCTCTTGTTGCCTCTTCTTGTTTGACTCGAGGATCACCTCTATGAATCTGGATTTGCAGGCTTCCATGAGCAGATTGGCATTTGGAATTATGCAATGTCCGCCTATCACCGAAGGAAAGAATATCGGTCTGTCCAGCCGAACTCTGTGAGTGTCCTCTAAGAAGTCTACTATCTGGTCGAAGTCGGCTCTGAAGGACCTTGAGATCCTATGCATCTCTTGGAACCATGCAATCATCAAGGCACGATAAGTAGTGCTGAAAAGCTTTGCCAACTCAGTCTCAAAGGGGCTATTCAAGACTTTGACCTTCAGCCCCATCTTCTCAAAGTGTTCACGGGATTGCCTTGCTGATTCGGGGTTGACTCCGGCCACATATTTGGTCCAAGACATAATCTCCCGCTTCATGAAATCAATGTCTACGTGGATTCCGCGAATGGGAGAGTGCGCTATAGAGCGCTTTGTGGACTCGTAGACCTTCCATGTTGTCCCCGGAGAAACCGTGCTCTCAATTATGGTCAGTCCGGGCTCAAAACGGTTGATATAATGCGCTGTGATCTTGACAAACTCATCCTGACCAACGCATGGATAGCAGATATGCATCACGTCAACCCTATCTGGGAGTCCAGTGATTCCCATTCCTCGCATCTTATCCTGGTCAATATCATATCCGAAGACTGAAAATTCCCTACTGTCTCGCAGCAATCCAAGGATAGATCCGCCGACTTGCCCTAGGCCAACTACAAGAACACTTTGACACATGCCGAAGCCCCCATCGGACCGGAAATAAAGAACAACTGCCAATCTTTAAAGTGTTTCCAACGCTATCAGACGCTTCTCTCTCTGATCTTGTCTTCGAGGCTTCTCAGTTTTCCGTGTTCCAGTATTCTGATGCGGGTTTTGAGACGGATCCTGAAGCCCAATCGGTTAAAGAGTCCATACAACTCTTCCCCAGTTATCTTCGATCTTATTCTTCCTTCCGATATTAGTTTCACTAATGTCTTCTCAATACCCTTTGCGGCTTGAGGGTACTGTAGCCGTGCTGCCGTCAGAACTTCCCATGCTCTCCCTATTAGGAACCTATTCAGAATCTCGGTGGGTTCAGGTTCCTTCTTTTCCTCGCCTTTCGGGGTCTCCGCTGTTTTCTCCAGACGCTCCTTCAACTGCTTTAGCTTCCTTCGCCTTATCGAATCAAGCTCAGAATCAGACATCTTGTACCACGCCGCCCACGTAGATATAAACCAATAAGGCTGGCAACCTAAATTCTTTTTCGGTCCCTAAGTCGAGAACAGATTCAGACTGGCGGGGCAATATTGTTGGTTCAGGGCCTAAATCTCAAGATTGCAGCTATTCCGCCGAAGGACTCTTTCAGCATCTGCCCTTCTTCAGTCTCAATGGACAAGATTTCAACATCTGCACCCGCCTTCTCTGCCATCCCCGCAAATTCTTCGATCAAATCTTTCCCTTCTGTAACTTGAAGCATGGGTACTCCGCATTTCGCGAAAGCTTTACCGCTCAGACTCTCTTCGAAACTCGGAATCTGGGAACTCTTCATAGTCTCTCTATAGGTATTGTCACACGAGGTGCATTTCACGGTCACCCGGGTTACATCGAG
>JABXJZ010000390.1 GCA_013375335.1 Desulfobacterales bacterium | reverse complement strand
ACCATTTTGAAACGACCCAATAAAGCCTCGCGTTATAGGGCATAATGAAAAAAAAGATACCCATACCCTGGACTTTGACGTTACCCTGGGTTTTAGGACAAAATCCTTGCATATGATAATCCCATTTGGTAAAAAAGGGGGTTGACTTTTCCTTGGGAACCGTTACATGAAACTCCTACTAGATATGGGAAATCGACTAGCGAGGGATAGGCCGGCGCGAGGCAATAGCAATAAGTGCTGTTTTAGACAGGAACCCCGGAATCGGAATCTCCAAGCTGTTTCATTCTCCGTAGTCTCAAGCAGGTCAAGGCGCTGGGGAAAGGAGGTCTCTTATGGATAAGATCAAGATTGCTATTGTCGGTATCGGTAACTGTGCAAGTTCATTGCTTCAAGGTATTGAGTACTATAAGAACAAGGATAGCAAAGATGCTATCGGATTGATGCACTGGGAGATTGGCCGTTACAAACCCTCTGATATCGAAGTAGTAGCTGCCTTTGACATAGATAAGAGAAAGGTCGGCAAAGATGTCTCCGAGGCTATATTTCAGCTGCCAAACTGTACTGCCGTATTCTGCAGAGATGTGCCCAACACAGGTGTCAAGGTGGAGATGGGTACCATATTTGACGGCCTTTCCGAGCATATGCGTGATTACGAGGAACAATATACCTTTATCCTCTCTGACGAAAAAGAGCCGTCCAAAGATGACTGCATTAGGGTATTGAAGGGGAGTGGGGCTCATATCCTCTTGAATTACGTCCCAGTAGGAGCAGAAAAGGCCGCCAAATTCTATGCCGAATGCGCCCTTAATGCCGGGATAGGATTCATAAACAATATGCCTGTATTCATTGCCAGTAACGCGGAATGGGGTAAGAGATTTGAAAAAGAGCGGATACCCATTATAGGCGACGATATAAAATCTCAACTCGGCGCAACAATAGTACACAGGGTTTTGACAAACCTTTTCCGGGCAAGGGGGGTTAAACTCGAGAGGACCTACCAGCTGAATACAGGAGGAAACACGGATTTTCTGAATATGCTCAACAGGAACAGGCTGATATCTAAGAGAGAATCCAAGACTGAGTCAGTGCAATCTCAATTGGTTGAAAAGCGAATGGTAAAGGAGAATATTCACATAGGGCCAAGCGATTGGGTTGCATGGCAAAAAGATAACAAGGTCTGTTTTATCAGGATGGAGGGCAAACTCTTCGGCGATGTCCCAATGAACCTGGAATTGCGGCTCTCAGTAGAAGATTCCCCAAATTCCGCCGGGGTGGTCATCGATGCAATACGATGTTGTAAGCTCGCACTCGAGAGAGGAAAAGGGGGCGTCCTATACTCCCCATCTGCATATTTCATGAAGCATCCCCCAAGACAGTATACCGATGATAAGGCATTCAGACTCACTGAGGATTTTATCCAAGGAAAAAGGGACGACTAGACTCACCTAGAAATATTACCAGCAGAGGAGACTCAAACACGACAAGGGCTCGCAGAGGCCCTTAATTTTTGAAAGGAGGGCTACATGGATTGGGGTATTGAAAACAGGCTTTCCAGACTAATCAAGGAAGATGGACACTGCCAGTTTCTGCCCATAGATCATGGCTATTTCCAGGGGCCTACCAGTTGTCTAGAAAAACCATCCGAGACGATAAAAGACCTTCTCCCCTATGCGGATGGTCTCTTTGTCACCAGGGGTGTATTACGCTCATCTGTTCCTTCCAATAGCCAGACGCCGATCATCCTGAGGGTCTCTGGCGGTACCAGTATAATCGGGGCTGACTTAGCCAATGAGACCATTACTGCATCAATAGAGGAGATCATCAGGCTTAACGCCGCTGCTGTTGGAATCTCTATCTTTGTGGGTTCTGAGTATGAGAAGCAGACATTGACCAACCTTGCGCGGCTTGT
>JABXJZ010000086.1 GCA_013375335.1 Desulfobacterales bacterium | reverse complement strand
CGATACGAATAAGGCCACCAGGGATTCGATCCAGTAACCAGGGATCGCCCCTTCGGTACTTGAGGTCGATGCCTGGCTTGTTTGGGTATCTGAAGAAGGAGAACCAGCACTAGGTTCGCCGGCCTTGCGCTCCCTTTGGCGCCTCAAAAGGATGCCCGTGAGGACCGTGCATGAAACGACGAGATCGGAGAAGCTGTGAAAGGCGTCGGCCAGGATTGCGAGACTGCCGCTAACTACGGCCAAGGCTCCTTTGAGGGAAGTAAGGAAGATGTCAGTGCCTATGGACACTAGGGATGTGCGTACTCGCCGATCCACCTTAATTTTCTCACCTTCGTTTAGATATAATTGCTAAATACCCGTCTTATTCGTTACAGCTAAACTTATATCGGAGCAGCTCATGAGTGTCAATCGGGAATATTGATTGAGTCGGTAAAGTAGGGGCATCAACGTACCTGCGCGTTTTCGATCTCGTGTCTCAAAGTTGGATTGAATTACACTCCGTAGTGTGAAGAAAGTGGGATGGGCTACTGGCCATAGCATTGGGGCGACCCGAAATAGCCCATCCCTGGTCGCGATGAAAGGACGATCCTGAGACATAAAACCACACCGCGATCCGCTAAGGGAAAAAGACGGCCTTTATCCCCCTAGTATCCGTTTGTTCGAATGTATAAAACGTGGCGTGAGGAATAAATAAGGTAAAACCTGTATTTTTTAGCACTGGATACTGTATTTTGATGTGCATACCTTTGTACGCAAACGGGTAGATATTTAAGGCACTTGCTCTAAACGCTTAAGGACTGTATGGTAACAGAGATTCCCTCAAGAATTCTCATGCCTCTTCTAGCCATCACGATCAAAACCCAAAAATGGACTCCACCGATACAGAAGTCTCTTCTCTGCCTGATGACGTCTTTGAAATAACATAATTGCATGGTTTGTCCCCATCAAAAGGCCACGAGGATAGTAAAGGCCCTTTATGAAACGAGACAAACCTATTTCTCTTTACGAAAGCCCACGAATATGGTAAATAACCCAACCAACCTTATATTTTTGGGTATAAAGCTCTATTTTCACCGACACGGAGGCGAGAGGCCCTGTAACCAGAGGAGGCGCCTGTATTCTCTTCGAAAGCCTTTGGACTTCCACAGTGGTGCCTTTTCATGACAGAGAAACATAGCGTCGTTATAGCCGAAGACCATACAATACTCAGAGAAGGACTGCGGGCGCTGCTTTCTTCGAATCCGGATTTTGAGATTGTAGGGGAGGCAGAAGACGGTCGGGGTGCCATCCAGTGTGTTGAAACTGTCAAGCCTCACGTTGTCTTGATGGATTTGTCCATGCCGAGGATGAACGGTATGGAAGCTATCAGGGAGATAAAGAAGCTATCTCCAGGTACAAAGGTCCTCGCCTTGACGGTTCACAAGGCCGAAGAATATGTTTACGCAAGCCTTCAGGCTGGCGCCGATGGATATGTCTTAAAGGATGCGACGCTCCCCGAATTGGTCATGGCCATAAAAAGTGTCTTAGCGGGAAAACCCTATCTTAGCCCAGCAATTTCAGGAAAGGTCATAGAGGGTTACTTAGAAGGAAGAAAAGCATCAAAGTCGGGATCACAATGGGATATCCTCACCCAACGTGAGCGTGAAGTCCTCAAGCTGATTGCCGAAGGATACAAGAACAAACAGATTGCAGACTATCTTTGTCTCAGCGTAAAGACAGTAGAGACACACCGGGCCAATCTCATGAGGAAATTGGATCTCCACGATGTCTCGGCCTTGACCGCCTTTGCTATAGAGAAAGGGCTGATTATGAGATAGAACTCATTTGCACGGCCATGACGCCCGAACAATGGTTCCCGCTTCCCTTCTGGATTCTATAGAAAAGGATCCACCTGAAAATTCGGTACGCTCCTTCATGCTGGCGAGCCCCAATCCTCTTTTGGAACTTTCTGAGGAGAGTGTATCTTGTAGATCAAACCCGCGGCCGTTATCTTCGATGACTAAGTCTATTGTTCCTCCTGCTTTACTCAGAGAAAGGCGCACGAGATCTGCCAGGCTGTGCTTGGCAATATTATTAAAGGCTTCCTGCAGGACCCTGTAGATGACTGTCTTCAAAATGTCAGGCACCTCATCTTCTTTCATGTTTATCCGTTTTTCGATTCGGATGCCTGAATAAATCCTCTGGAATTCCCTGCAAAGCCAGGAAATAGTAACTAAGAGTCCTAAATCATCCAGGATGGACGGCCGCAGGTCTGTGCAGATCCTTCGGACGTCTTCAATAGCACTCTTAACCATAGGAATAATTGATTCCAACGCTTTGCTATCTGGCAACTCTTTACCTTCGGCCAATCCATTAAGAGCGTACTCTAGACCAAATTTGATAGCGCTCAAGGTTTGTCCAATGCCATCATGCAGCTCGTGCGCGATCCGTTTTCTCTCGTTTTCCTGGGCCTTCAAGAGCTTGGAAGAGAGAAGCCTGAGCCGCCTTTCGGATTCCTGCAAGGCCTCTTCACCCCGTTTCCGCTCGGTGATGTCCAAGAAAGATGCCACAGTCTTTCTTGTTCCCTGAATCACGGTGACTGTTACGAAAACATCTCTAACATTGCCCTTTCTGTCAGCGAACTTGAACTCATAATTTTTTGGGGCAGCATTTGCATCGACTCTCCGTAAATTGTGATACTCTTTCATTCTCTCCAGGTCATCTCTTTTAGCGACGAATTCTGTCCAACTCTTCTTGCGTTCCACTTCCTCCTTGGAGTAACCTGAAAGCTTTTCAAACTCCCGGTTTGCCAGCGATATGGTTGTGTCTTCATCGATTATAATTTTCGCCGTTCCCGTAGCTTCAAAAATCGTTCGGTATTTGACCTCTGACTCCCTCAGGGCGTCCTCAGCCTGCTTGCGTTCTTGCTCCAGTTCCAAGCTATTAAGGGCGAAAGCGATATGGCCAGCAACCTGTTTGAATAAAGCTCGCTCTTCCTTATCGGAGAGGAAATCTCTGGGGATGGAGACAGTCAACAGGCCGTAGACCTTTCCACCGTATTCCAGCCGGACTGTCATCGCGCCCCTGCCACTGTACATAGCTGACAGGGGACAATCAACGCAGGTAGAGAACGGATTTTTGGTCACTAAAACGTCCGATTCCGACAATACCTTGCGACTGCAATAAGGTAAGCTGCCGCGCTTCATCAGCTCAGACATCGGCAAGAAGTCCTTGCCCAAACCGGCCTCAGCGGTTGTCACAAGCCTTCTGGAGCCATCCAACAGGGCAATCCAGGTATTGTAATAACCGCGAGTCTTGGTCAGGATGTCGCAGGCCTCTTCAAGCAGCCTGTCGCGGTCCTTTTGTTTGGTGATGAGTTTATTGATGTTTCGGATGGCACGCAGAACTGTGCTGAGGTGTGCTATCCTCTCCTCTGCCTGCTTGCGTTCGATTTCTAGTTTTTTCAATTCAGCTATCCTGTGGCGCAATACCTCCACTTCGTCTATGAGTTGCCCTTTTGTCCTTTTTTCGTCTTTCATCCTGTATATCTCCAAGACACTTCTCAATATCTCACGTAGACTGACACATTACTTTTCGAGGTTGAGAAGCAGAACCTGCAGATGAAATCGAGGCTTGAACGAAAGAACAGATCAAAGCCCGACTATCCCAAACACGGATACAAGCAGCAAGTAGCTCTCGTATTTTCAATAGTACTCCTAATAAACTAGGAAATATAAACATTTTCTTGCTCTATCATCAAGCAAGAATTTAAAAGGTTCAAATACGCTCAAATGAGCAAAAGTAATCTTATTAGAGAAAAAGCAACGGATGAGATCGGATATATTTTCTATAGGAGGGTTTTCCCGCCTACCTTAAATATTGGAGAAACAGGACCTTGTCCCAAAAGGTCAGTTTATCATTTCCCGCTCGGTGTCTTCCGAGCCATTACCGCAGCTAATACTTCGCTCTAGTTCTGTACAGGCCTTGCTAGTAGAGCATTTGATGGGTTCCCCGTGGCTTCCCCTCAGTCATGCCAATATCGGCCCCACGACATTTCACGGTTCTTATTGCAGGAACTGAGAAGATCAACTACAGTATAGGTCCTCCTGAGGTACAGTATTTTTTATCAAAAACTACAGGATTTACCTCAGAAAGTACTTGACTTTGAGATGGAATGTAATGTAGCGAAGAGTCGTTAAACAGCTTCGATTCCTAATCTAGGGGAAAGGGTTGAAGGAGAAGCTTTTGAGTGCCTTGGCTGTGTCGGAGGATCCACATCTGCAACCTCGCGTGGTTCATATTGGAAGGTTGAGAAACGGAATACAGTAGGCGGCTGCCTTATTTACAGTACGTTTTATCAAAAACTACAGTATTCACCTTAAAAAGTGCTTGACTTTGAAATGGAGTGTTATGTAGGTTAAGCTCGTCAAAGATCTTCAATAGCTAATGTCCGGGGGGAGAGGAGGTGAGCAAAGAGCTTTTGAGCGCCTTGGCTGTGTTGAAGGATCAAGTGGTGTGAGCGAAGAGGGCGAACCGTTTATAAAAGATGAAAGGAGGAACGAGCATGAACTGGACTAAGAAAAGCAATCTCATCATTTCCATTGGTATTTTCCTTGTTCTCATCTTTGCCGGCACGAGCTATGCGTACAAGGTTATTGACCTAAGCCAAAAGATTGAGAACGGGATGCCTGCCTGGGCTGGCAAGTGGGAAGGCATGACCATGTGGGCAGGGGCCAAGACCCAGATGGAGTGCTACGATAAGGTGGGGAATTTTTACGGTTACGACCTGAAATTCACCGAGCATACCGGCACCCATATGGATAGCCCTGCTCACAACTCTTATGGACCTTGGCGACTTGATCAGATCCCGATCGACAAGTTCCATGGCAAGTGCGTGATCATGGACATGCGGCCCTGGGTGAAGGACCGGGATGGCTATGAGGTCAGCTTGGCCGATGTGAAGGCATGGGAGCAAAAGACTGGCTGCAATCTGATGAGGGACGCGGCCCGCTCGATGATCTTCATGTGGACCGGGTGGGACAAGTATTGGGACGACTACCTCGCGGGGAAAAACGAGCGCTTTGTGGCGTACGGCTTCCCCGGCATCCTCCAGGATGCTGCCGAGTACTTTGCCGATTGCCGGATCGAGGGCTTCGGAATGGATGTCCTCTCCATCGATATCTACAAGAAGGTGATGGAGGGCAATCCGGTAGCCCACCAGGTAATCTTTTCCAATAACGTCTGGGTCATCGAGAACATCAACTTCGAGCCGTCAATTGCCGACAAGTGGGTGTATGCCGTAGTGGCCCCCATGAAGATCTATAAAGGCTCCGGCGCCCCTGTCCGGGTGTTTGTGCTGGATGACACCATGGCAAAGGGGATGGCTCCTTCATTGGCCTCTATGAAGGCGCTGGAGAGGAAATTCATGGCCGCCCCCATGTTTGATCTGGCCAACTATATCGAGAACGGGATGCACATCTGGATGAGCGTCTTTGGCAGCAACCAGGCCGGAGTAGGCAATCTCAATGACTTCCGGGGCATCTATCCCTGGATCAACTATCGGGATGGTGGCTTTTATGGGCAGCAGATCTTCTGTAACGAGCACACCGGCACCCATACGGATTCTCCCGCCCACCGTCGGGAGGGGGCGAAGTGGACCATCGATAAGATCGCTTTGAATCACTTCGTGGCCCCCTGCCTGGTGGTCAATGCCTCCCGGTATGGCCCGGAAGAAGGTGACTGGGACTTCACCATGGGCATGTTTAGGGATTGGATGAAGAAGAATCCTGGTCTGACCGTCAACAAGGGCGACATCGTCTGCTTCTCCCAGAACATGGTACACAAGTGGGCCCTCCACAACAGAGGGATCCACCGCGAGTGGGTCACTACTCACTTCCCGGGAATCGGCGGGGATGTAGCCAAGTACTTGAAGGATAAAGGCGTTGTGGGCGTGCTCACCGATGTCACAAGCATCGATCCCGCCATGCGCTGCCAGAGGGGCAAGGGCACCGACCAGGAAAACAACATCACCCATGTGACCCTGCTCGGTAAGGGCATTTATGTTACGGAAAATGTCGGGGGAGACTTGCAGCAGGCCGCCAATTCCAAGGGTCTGGCCTTCGTCATGCCGTGCATGAATACCAAGAGCGGATCAGGTGGCCATAGCCGCATCTGGTACTTCGAGGGCCTGGATATCCCCATCGAATAGATCGGGAACTCCCATCTCTGAGGGCAAAGGGGCTATCTCCGGATAGCCCCCCTCTTGATTTTGCGAAGGAATTAGTGTTTGACCCACTATGTAGGGCTTTGGTTGCAATACCGGCACCAGTCAAGGGCGTTAAAGAAGAGCGGTGGGCTGCCCTACAATATGCTGGCTAGGCCTCTAACTTCCGGGGGCAGCGCGTTCTCCTTGTGTGAATGATTTGT
>JABXJZ010000389.1 GCA_013375335.1 Desulfobacterales bacterium | reverse complement strand
CCTGGTGGACATCGAGGGGTTCCCGCTGGGCCTATGTGGAGGCTCCGGCGAACGTGAACGTGAAGATGAACCTGAAGTTACGCAGCCCCACGTACAGATCCATGAGGCCCCAAAGCGCACAGCAATTCATCCCACATCATTGTCTAATCTATGCCTCAATAGACTCTCAGACACTATCAGAAATATCCTTTAAAAACGCCAAAACATCTTCAAATACTTCATTAAAAACTGGAAGATCCTCTAACTGGTGCCTCAGGGAATTCTCCCAAGCATTCCCGAAATACTCTCTCCTATCAAGCAAGTCATCGATGTCGAGTGTGACATCTCTGAAATCGAATTTATCGTGAATAATATCTGAGACATCAAGATCAAGCCCCGAAAGCCTCCACACATCATAGAGATCTCTTGGCCTCGTCCTCTCAAACAGAGCCCTAATCTTCTCAGCGAAAACCTCTGTAAGGGAATAAGACAGCACCTTGTTTTCTACAATATCAGTATAAGAATGAATGATCATCCTTTTTTCCAAAGGGAGTAATACAATTTCATTTTCTTTTCGAGTTAAATCGAGTTTTATCCGCAAAGGAGACCCCGTTCTCCTGAGAAACCTAAAATATGTGGATACCTCAAATCCACTTTCAGTTTCCTCTACGATAATCTCTTCCTCAAAATCGATACCACTTTCTCTCTTAGCCGCCCCGATCGCATTCTTCACCCTCGCCTCAACATCATCACTGCCATACTCATCGAGCAGCGTGAAATCCAGATCATCCGAGAACCTATAATCACCCAAATAGACCTTTCTTATCCCGGTTCCACCCTTCAAAGCCATATCAAAATACGACGTTAAATGTTCAAGAAGCCAACCCTGAGCATAATCCCTCTCGATAGTACTCTCCGGGACACCGATTCTCCTCGCAATCTCTTTAATCTCCTCGACAGGTATCACTCTAGCTCCCCCAGCTCAACGTTCAACACAAGCCTCCACGTACTATCCAGCTCACCATCCTTGGGCATAGTGGGATCTAAATACAGGTAATTCCTAACATCGATAACCGGTAAATCTATCTGAATACCCAGAAGACCGCATAAATAACCAAGACGCCTCATTACCCCCGAGTTACCGATCCTCCGTGCATACTCCGACAACCTATCACTATTAAATACTCCATTTCTCAAGGCCTTGGCAACCTCTATCACTCCACCACAATACTTCGGATGATCCAAACAATCAACTATGGTCTTTTCTTCATCGGTGATATTAACCGCAATATTATCTATCCACACCTTTTCAACGCCAAAAAACTTGGACTCCAGAATCTTGACGATCTTATACCTCACTCCAAAGACCCGTAGCTCACGCCGCTTCTTCCTCGAAGTGGTCTGAAGAAAAACAGTGCCCGGTATCTGCTCAGTTAACCCATGATAATTCAACGCAGACCAATAGGAGACCGCGTAAGGTTCCACCAATTCAGAGCCTATAACAAACTCGTTCAGCGTAAACTCGCCTTTCCTAGCGGTCAACGGGATCACCATATACTTTCCCCTCTCTACACGCTCTATCCAACCCCCATCTTCCAACCTCGATAAAATGACCCTGAGGCTTGCCCTATCTACATCAAACGCCTCTTCGGCCTCATCAATCGTGAAGATCTTCTTTCTCGCCAGTTGGATAGGGATCTTATTTCTCATTAAGAGACACCATAATTAACACTTTTGTTAATTATCGTGTATTTAATTGAGAAATACCATATAAAGGATCCCCTAAAAAATATCGATGAATAATCAGGTGATAATAAAAAAACATTAAAAAGGGAGGGTCGGTAAGGCATCCGCACTGATCCCCCCTACTTCCTCATCTTCATGAGCGACTTCGCCCAGCTGTAACCCTCGTAGGTGAGCTTGAAGTACTTCGCAGCGATATT
>JABXJZ010000388.1 GCA_013375335.1 Desulfobacterales bacterium | reverse complement strand
CTCGAGGTCGAGGACCGGGGGCTCAACTTTGGCGAGGTGGAACTGGGACTCGATGACGAGGCTGCTCGCAATGAGGCAGAGAGGTGTCTGAGGTGCGGGCTCATCTGTTACAGGAAGGAGGGGTGATCTCGTAGAAACAATGTTATGTCTTTTTCTTCAGCCTCTCTTTGAATTCCTCAAGCTCCGCAACAAAGCCTGTGTCGATGCCCAGAAGGTAGTTTCCCTTGAATCTGCCATACGATATCTGAGTCTTGTGTTTCACCTCGCCATCTATTGTCAAGATTGCCTCGGGAAGGAAAAACCTCAAATCCCTTATTCTATCCCCGACGTTAAGCTTCTCCAATAGATCAGAGTGCTCTTCATCTACAATGAGACCGAAACCATAAGAACCAACGTTGATCACCTTCAGGCGGTACACCTTAGCATCACCCTCAACTGTTAACTCGACCGAGAGAAATTCCGACAGACTATTTTCAACCCTCTCCTCCTTCCTCTTCTCAGTTATTTGAATAGTGGAGGGAAAAGCCACTATGAGACCGAACTCAGGATACTCGGTATTCACGCCGAGATATTTGGTGGCAAAAACACACCTACTCCCATCCATCTCAAAGGCGAATATTACGTCAGGGTAGGATTCTATAAGGGAGTTGCCTGACTCGGGATACAGGTCTTCAATGATAAGACGGCTACCTCCGCCATCCATCTTTAGCATAACAACCCTTGTGGAAAATTGCTCATCACAGCCCTGAATATCCACCGATATCTCAATGCCTTCCGAGATCAAATGCTCGACTATAGTCAGAATCTTATCTCTTTCCGTTATAGTAAAAAGCCCCATCAGCCCCTCTTCCATGCCTTAGGTGCATCTGGTATAACCACAAAAGCGGCATGTCAGGCATCCTTCTTCAAAGGCAATAGGCTCCCCACATTCCGGACACGTTTCCCCTTTCAGAGGCCTCTCTTTTTTCGACATCTTCTGTCCCTTCCCCTTCAGATACCTATTTGCGAGCACCTTGGCTATCGCATCCGGTATAGACAGGACAAGCCCATCTTCTTGAAAAACCGGGTGCTCTCCGCCTATCCCTTTTAGCTGTTCCACAATATCGTCCACCCTTATACCTGACCTCAGGGCAAGGGAGACTAACCTACCGATCGCCTCTGTCTTAGCTGTGGTAGATTTTCCACTCTTGCCGATTATGGCGAAGACCTCGAATGGCCTCCCTTCGTATTCAGTTACATTAACATAGAGATTCCCCAATCCGGTCTTTATCCTAGTGGTAAAGCCCTCAACCGTTTCAGGCCTCTGCCTTATACCACTACGAAAATCATTATTATCATTACCATTCTTAAAACTCAATACCTGCCTATCCTTGCTCCCATCCCTGTAGATAGTCACGCCTTTACAGCCAAGCTCATAGGCCAGATTGTAGATCTTTAACACGTCAGCCAGGGTCGCATCGTGGGGCAGATTAACCGTCTTTGATACGCCATTGTCAGTATAGTGCTGGAAGGCTGCCTGCATCTTCACATGCCACTCAGGGCTTATGTCGTGGGCTGTAACAAAAACCTCCTTAACATCAGCCGGGATCTCCTCTATCTCCCTTAGGGTCCCGCTTTCGGCCACCCTGTCCATCAATTCCCCACTGAAAAACCCCCTTTCCCTGGCCACCATTTCAAAGTAAGGATTTATTTCCGTCAATCCGTCAGCATCCATAACATTCCTAGAAAAGCTCAAACCAAACAGGGGCTCAATGCCACTGGAACAACCGGCAATGATGCTGACGGTTCCCGTTGGGGCAATGGTTGTCGTAGTGGCATTTCTGTAGCGACAGTTACGTCTGTCTTTAAACACGCTTCTGCCGAAATTTGGGAACACCCCCCTCTCCTCAGCCAGTACAGTGCTCGCCTTCTTTGACTCCTCCT
>JABXJZ010000387.1 GCA_013375335.1 Desulfobacterales bacterium | reverse complement strand
GTTTTAGCCTTTCTTGGCAGGCGGATATCCTCCTGGCCCGGAACCTGATTGATCTTAAGAGATACCACAGGGCGCGCGGGGTCCTGAATGACCTTATCCAGAAAGAACCTACAGCTGAGGCATACTACTGGTTGGCTAGGATTGCTAAGATAGAAGAGGATTGGGACGGTATGGAGCTCGCAATACAGAAGGCCACGGTCCTTGAGCCAACGAACAGCCGGTACCATTTCCTCTTCTCCGAGGTACTCAAACGGATGAGAAAGCTGGACCGGGCTGAAAAAGAGGCAACTCTTGCCATCAGGCATTCACCTCAACCATCTCCCTGGCTCTTTAATAACAGGGCGCGGGTAAGATGGGCTCAGAAGGACTATCAGGGGGCAGCAGAGGATTGGAAATCGGCAATCAGATTAAGTCCCGAAACGGCCCCTTTTTATGCACAAGCTGCTGAGGCCTATAGAATGCTTGGAGATTGGCCTGTGGCCACTGACTATTACCAAAAGGCCCTGGAGCTCGATCCGGAAAACAAGCGCTACCAAAAGAGATACCGTGAACTGAAGGCTGAAGGCGGAAAGCAAGGCGCATGAGGCTTGGCGGCAGATTATACTCGGGATATTAGCTTTTATTCCCAAAAAATAATTACTTACTCATAGCTCACCTGTGTAACTGAAGGGGCAGAGCTGTCTCTGCAATGCGCAAGGAGCATAGCGCCTTGATAGCTCAAAGCTGAAAGCTGAAAGGTTTCGCAAAATCTTCCATGAAATTTGGATATGAAGATTTGGATGTGTGGCATAAAGCCATTGAATTTGGTGTAGAGGTTATCAATACCGTCGCGAATATATCAACAGATCGAAGGCATTACCGTCTCTTGGAGCAGATTGAAGCAAGTGCCACAAGTGTTGCGATGAATATTGCAGAGGGTAAAGGTCGTTTTTCAAAAAAGGAGTTTGTACAGTACCTCTATATATCGCGAGGCTCTCTCTACGAAACGATGACCATGCTTGAAATCTTTAGAAGAAATAAATGGATTTCCGATGATCGTTATTCTCAACTTGAAGCCCGGGGCATAGAGCTAGCATCTATGATTAAGGGGTTGATCAATGCAATAGAATAGGAATTTGCTCTTTTTTCATGATTCACCTTTGAGCTTTCAGCATTCACCTTTCAGCCTTGAACTTTCAGCCTTCAACTTTCAACCTTCAGCTTTGAGCATTCACCTTTGAGCTATTTGAGCCTTGAACTTCCAGCTTTGAGCGCTACGCGCTATACCCTCTACGCCCTGCTCATCTTCACCCCCCTTGCCCGTGGATCTGTCCATGGCTGGGCAGTGGGCGTTATCCATCTGGTCACCCTTATAGTCCTGACCGCGTTTTTGCTCAACAAGACCCTCAGGTGGGAATGGGAGTGGATAAGGACCCCACTCGATATACCGATAGCGCTCTTGCTCATGCTCTTTTTTCTCTCCTCTTTTTTTTCAGTACACCCCCGCTCCAGCCTCTGGGCCATGGTCCTCTTCATCAACTATGCGGTTGTATTTTACCTGATTATCCATACTGTTCGAACTAGGTCCCAACTTAGGCAGCTTATCTATCTCATTATCGGCGTGGCCACCTTTCTCTCCATTTTTGGCCTTTTCAAGAGGTTTGGAGCCAACCCTTTCCCCTGGTGGGATTATGCGGAGCTCAAAGGGGACCTTCCTGGTGTGTCTTCTACCTTCGGCAACTACAATCACCTGGCCGGTTACCTGGAGATGGCTATCCCCCTGATCCTGGGACTTTTCCTTGCCGGGTTCAGGGGCGTTAGACTCTTTCTTATGATTTACTTGACCTCTCTAATGGTTGCGGCCATCATCCTTTCCCTTTCAAGGGGAGGATGGATCGGGTCTCTTTTAGGGCTGGGTTTCATGGCCGTTGCCCTGGCGACAAAT
>JABXJZ010000386.1 GCA_013375335.1 Desulfobacterales bacterium | reverse complement strand
TTGACCCTTGCCATCCTTTCATCCCTCAAGAAAGAGCCTTTCTATAGGGCCTCCGTTCGTCTATCCATCCAGAGACAGAGCGCTAGTGTCTTGGTTTTTCCCAAGATGGCCTTTCCATTCTTCGACCCGGATTACTACCAGACTCAATATACCATCCTCCGGAGTCGGCCTCTGGCAAAGAGGGTCATAGAGAAGCTCAAACTACAGGAAAGTCCGGAGTTTAAGGCATCACCCCGACGAAAGTTCAGCCTCGACATAAAGACCCCAGTATTTCGGCTATTGAAGAAGGTGAATCCGGTAAACCTATTCAGCAGGTCCTCCAGCTCAAGGGGGTCCATTAAACCGAACAACTCGAAAACCAACGGAATAAGTCAGGCACTCGTCAACGCATTTATCGGCCGCTTACATGTTTCACCGATGAAGGATACCAGGATGGTGGTGGATCTCAGCTTTACCGGTCGTTATCCTAACATTATCGCCCAAATTGCCAATGCTATTGCCGAGGAATACATCAATATGACCATGGAAGCAAAGATTGAGACCGCCCAGAAGATGATGGCAAAGCTCAACGAGCAGTTGGCCCAACAGAAGGTGCATGTAGAGGGGTCGGAAATTGGCCTCCAGAAATACAAGGAGAAAAATAATATCGTCTCCTTGGAGGAGAGGCAGAACATCGTCGTTCAGCGGCTTTCCCAGCTCAATGCACTGGTAACCGATGCGAAGACCGAAAGGATTGCCATCGAGACAAGATATAAGGAACTAAAAAAATTGTCCAACCAGCCGGAGATGATCGAGTCCCTTCCCTCGATCCTCAGCAACACCATGATCCAGCAGCTCAAAACGGATTACGTTGCTCTCCAGAGGAGATATTCCGAACTTTCAAAAAAATATGGGGCAAGGCACCCGAATATGATGGAGCTCCGATCCCAGGTTCATCTGATGAAGAAGAAGATTGCCCTCGAGGTGAAGAAAAATGTCAACAGTCTCATGACCGAATATAAGGTGGCACAGTCGAAGGAGGCCACCCTTATGGAGGCTTTGGAAGAACAGAAGAAAGAGGCCCTGGAGTTGAACAGGAAGGCCATCGAATACAAGATCTTGGAGCGCGATGCGGAGAGTAATCGTCAAATGTACAACGTTTTAATTACAAAGATGAAGGAATTGGATTTAGGCAGTGAATTGAAGAGCACCAACATCAGGGTCATCGATCCGGCTCAGGTCCCCAGAAGCCCAATAGGCCCCAAAAGGGGATTCAACGTTCTTTTCGCGGCTTTTCTCGGCTTAGGGCTGGGGGTGGCCTTTGCCTTTTTCCTGGAGTATATCGACACGAGCATGAGAACCCCTGAGGATATCAAGCGAATCCAGGTTCCTTACATGGGCTTCATACCCAAATTCCACCGGAACAACCATTTAGAGCTTATCGTTCAGGAAGATCCTAAATCCCTCATCTCGGAGGCCTATCGGGCCTTGCGGACGGGAATTTTGTTTTCCGGTTCAAAGCCCTCGCCACAATTTATCCAGGTTACCAGTGCAGGACCTCAAGAGGGAAAGACCATCACCGCGGCCAACTTGGCCACGGTAATGGCCCAAAGTGGGAGTCAAGTGCTCATTGTGGATTGCGATATGCGGAAACCGAGGATTCATGAGATCTTCAGGATACCAAACGCCCGCGGTCTCTCCAACCTTCTTATTGATGGGGAGGAAGGGTTTTCCTTAATCAAGAAGACGACGGTTCCCAATTTAAATATACTTACCTGCGGAACGGTTCCCGCCAACCCCTCCGAGCTCTTGAGCTCCAAGAGGATGCAGAGGCTATTGGCGCTCTTCGGCGAGAAATATGATCGGATCATCATGGATTCACCCCCCGTTCTGGCCGTGACGGATTCCATTGTGCTGAGCCGGCTGGTGGAAGGGATTATCCTGGTAGTGG
>JABXJZ010000385.1 GCA_013375335.1 Desulfobacterales bacterium | reverse complement strand
CGTTTATCCCTATCGGCAAACAGATAACCGAGGCCATACTGCTCAAGGGCCGAATCAAGAACCGCCGCGAGGCAAAACAGCGGGCTTTCTACTGGCTTGAACAGGTGAAGATCGACTCCCCCCGGCTCAGGTTCGATAGCTATCCTTATGGGCTGTCGGGCGGCATGTGTCAGCGGGCAATGGTCGCCATGGCCCTGGCTTCGGAGCCGTCGCTCTTGATCGCGGATGAGCCGACCACGGGGCTTGACGCCACCATACAATCAAAGATCGTAGGCCTGCTGGAAGAGCTCAAGTCGGCCTTTAATGTAACCACTTTGCTCATAAGCCACGATATTGAGGTGATTAAACGGCTTTCCGACAGCGTGGCCGTGATGTACGGGGGCACGATAATGGAGTATGGCCCGGCCAGGGAGGTCCTTTTTGTAGATCTCGAATCCAAGCACCCATACAGCGCGGCCCTCCTTGCATCTATACCGAACGAAAAGGATATTAAGGAGAAGGCCTATCTGCAGGCCATTGAGGGGGATGTGCTCGATACCATTAATACCCCGGAAGGCTGCAGGTTCTTTGCCCGCTGCAATCGGGTGACCGAGGGGATCAGGAAGAAGTGTCAATACCACGAGCCAGACCTCCGGGAGATATCTCCCGGACACTGCGTGAGGTGCTGGCTCTATTTTAATTAGAAACGCCAGGCCGTTATGGGAAAAACGATACTAGACGTGGTCAATCTCAAGAAGCATTTCCTTCAGCGCAGGGGTCTCTTCTCGGCCCTCAGGGCGCAGGAGAGGATAATCCCTGCGGTGGATGATGTCAGCTTCTACCTCAAAGAGCATGAAACCCTGGGCCTTGTGGGGGAATCCGGCTCCGGAAAAACCACGGTCGGCAAGACCATCTTGCGGCTTACCCCCGCCACTTCCGGCAGAATCTCCTTCGCCGGGAAAGACATCACCGCTCTGTCCGCGCGGGAGTTCCGTCCCCTCAGGAAAGAGATGCAGATGATATTTCAGGATCTCGATGCCGCCCTCAATCCCAAGATGCGCATCCGGGCAATACTCAAAGAGGCGATTAGCGTTCACCAGGACATAAACGGTGCGCAGGTCGACCGGAAGATGGACGAACTCCTCGAACAGGTGAACCTGAAGGAGAGCAAGCTCACCAACTTCCCGCATGAGCTTTCCGGTGGAGAAAAGCGGAGGGTAGGCATTGCCCGCGCACTTGCGGTAGGAGCGCGATTTCTCGTTGCGGATGAGCCCACAAGCGCGCTGGACGTCTCCATACAGGCCCAAGTAGTCAACCTGCTCAAGGACCTGCAGAAAAACCTGGGTCTGTCGTACCTCTTCATATCCCACGACCTGCGGATTGTGGAGCTGGTCAGCCACAAGGTGGCGGTCATGTACCTGGGGAAGATCGTGGAGATGGGCCTGGTGAATCGTATTGCCGAGGCGCCGCGCCATCCCTATACCCATATCCTCTGGTCTTCCCTGGTTGATAAAGAGAGCAGAGAAGCTTCCGGCACCTCATCAGAGGCTCCCTCAGCCGATTGGGGTGTATTTGATTTCGAGCGTCCTTACCACGGCTGCCGCTTTGCCCCACGCTGCCCGGTGCACCAGGCGCGGGGAAGGCCGGAGAGATGCATCAACCCCTCCACCGAGCCCCAACTCCATGACATCGCCGAGGCCCATAAGGTGGCGTGTCATTTCCCGCTCTAATCGGGGTTTTTCAGAGCAAAGCGGGAAATAGGGGATGTCGCTCGTCCGCCAAGCAAGACAAGCTCCCTTAACCAATCCAACCAATCTAACCAATTCAACCAATCGAACCAATTTCAAATGAGGGCTAAGGAAGCAAGGAGGCCAGGGAACGCTTCCAACCTCCAACCTCCAACCTCTCAACTTTGGCCCCCTCAGCCTTAACCTCTTAACCTCAACCTGCGAGG
>JABXJZ010000085.1 GCA_013375335.1 Desulfobacterales bacterium | reverse complement strand
AATGGCACCAGGTGGACATTACCATAGCCCTTACCAACTTCACCCTCCAAGCCACCGAGTTGGGCTATGGGACTTGCTGGATAGGGTCTTTCGACGAAACGATAGTAAAAGAGCTCTTGGGTGTGCCGAAAGAAAAGAAGATAGTGGTATGCATGACATTTGGATGGCCCAGGGGGAAGCATTTTCCCAGGGGACGGAAGGCTATTGAAGCCTTCGTTTACCTTAATAGCTATGGTCATCCATGGAACCCTACGTCCTGAAGTGTACCATCCAGACTCCCGGAGTAAGACCCAAAACAAAGCGGCTAGTTGACAAAAACCCAATTAAGGGCGATTTAGTCTTTTGGCATTATTGGGCGGCTTGGAAGGGGTGCGTATGAGGGGGCGGTCAAAACCCATGAAATAGGGGAGGTCTGATATGAACCTATATAAGATGTTAGTGGAGCGGGCGCATGCCAATAATCCCGTTCGAGTTGGCCTGATCGGCGCTGGCAGATTCGGTGCCATGTATCTGTCTCAGGCCCGGGGGACAAAGGGAATACACCTCCTCGGCATTTCAGACCTAGAGCCCCAGCGCGCCCGCGATGCGTGTCGGCTGACCAGTTGGTCCGATGAGCAGATTGCAGCCCCTTCCTTTGATGCGGCACTCAGAACCGGCGCAACGCATATAACTGACAATACGGGAGCGCTCATCAAGGTGGGTGGCCTTGATATTCTGATCGACGCCACCGGCGACCCAAGGGCGGGCATTCGGCATTGTCTGATGGCCTTTGAGAATGGCCGTCACGTCATTATGGTCAATGTCGAGGCGGACGCCGTTGCAGGGCCCTTACTGGCCCGCAAGGCAGAGGACGCAGGCCTCACTTACAGTCTGGCCTACGGTGATCAGCCGGCCATCATCTGTGAGCAGGTAGACTGGGCCCGGACATGCGGGTTTAATGTTGTCTGTGCCGGTAAGGGCACACGTTATCATCCAAGCTTCCACCAATCCACACCCGATACCGTTTGGGACCATTTCGGTTTTTCGAAAGACGTGGTGGAACGGGGCGGAATGAACCCGAAGATGCACAACAGCTTCATCGACGGGAGCAAGTCCGCCATTGAGATGACAGCAGTCTGCAATGCCACGGGCCTGACCCCTCAGCCAGATGGGCTCAACTTCCCGCCGTCCTCCGTCCATGAGCTGGCGGAGATCTGCAAACCCGGATCCGCCGGTGGGACCCTGAGCCATTCCGGCACCACTGAAGTCGTCTCCTCCCTCCACCGGGATATGTCACCGGTTACCAACCACATCCAGATGGGCACCTTTGTAATCATCGAGGCGGCAACGGACTTCGCCAGTAACTGCTTTAAGGACTACCACTTCTTTCCTGACAGATCATACCGGTTTGCGGCGATGTATCGACCGACCCACATGATAGGGCTTGAACTGGGCATTTCCGTGGCATCTGTCGCCTTGCGCGGGGAGGCAACAGGTAGGGCGATCGGCTTTCATTCCGATGTCGTTGCAACCGCCAAGTTCGATCTTAAGGCCGGCACGATAATCGACGGTGAAGGTGGGTATTATGTGTGGGGCAAACAGATGCCCGCACGCAGCTCTGTTGAGATCGGGGCTTTACCGCTCGGCCTCTCCTATAATGTGAAGCTCATCGCCGACGTCAAAGCAGGGCAGCAGCTGACCTGGAAGGATGTCGAGATAGACGAAAGCGATCTTGCGGTTCGCATTCGTCGCCAGATGGAAGCCGCCTTTGCCTAGGGCGTTCCACCTCTGCTATACCACTCCAGCCATTCTCACTTCTCGATGGGGATTAGCTCGATCGCACGGAAATGGATCTCGCTGCCTTCCGACTGCAAGCCGATCTTGCCTGCCACCACGTCACAGTTAGTGGCCTTATTGACCTCCTCACCGTTGATTACCGCAGTGATCGTACCACGATCGACTGTGATTTCAGCCCTATTCCAGTTGCCAGGCTCTTTCTCGGCGGCCTTGGTCTTGCGGACAACAAGAATCCCACCAAGTTTTTGTGTTCAATGTCCTTGAATTGATCTTCGGGTCCCTTGACCTGGGGTCCAACGCCATTCGACAGTCAATTTGAAGTTGGTGTAATCCTCCTTGGTATGCAGGTAGCCCAACGGCTCGCCTTTGCATATCAGGGTGCCCTCTTTGACGCTCCAGACATCTTCCATCTTGACCATCCGATCGACGGTAAAGGAGCCCCAGCTGGCTAGGGTCTTGCCATCGAGCAGCTTAATTGCTCGGCCTGACTGTTCGGCAGCCAAGGTCATGCTCAAGATAAAAACAGCGGTGGAGAGAACCAGTAACAGACTCGCGATACGACGCGTGATGTATCCTCCTCAAAAAAGTTCTGCTTTGAGTGGAAAATTCCGTCGGGGTTTAGTGAAATGACGCTTGCGTGTCAAGTGAAATAGGACCCTAAGGACCTATTACTCTTGCCATAAATTATGCCGCTATAGAGAGATGCCCCAAAAAACAAAAAAGGCTGACCGATGAGAGATCGCTAATAACAAGACATATATCAGAGGGAGTATAGCTGATATGCAGTCTTTGCTGACTGATATTGAGAACAACCTAACATTTTCAGGCGTTTCAAATTTTCACAATCATAGCGAGACTGTCGAAAAACCCTAAATCCATGATTTCGGAGTTTGTAACTTATTGATTTTATTACATCTATTTTTTCAAAAACTCAAGAGTCGGACTTTTTCGACAGTCTCAGCATCAGATATGGCCCGTCGTCCACATTGCCTTAGGATTGGAGAGCTGTCTTGGCCAGCTTCCTGAAGATTAGCCAGCCGATCACACACCCAATAGCATAGTGCGGAAAATCCCACCACGTGAACGTGGTGCCGATGAGCGCGCTTCCCAGAGGATATGACCGGATCTTTTCCAGGGGCCAGGGATGGGAGAGCTGAAGGATCTCTAAGCCGCAGGTGATCCCAAATACCGAGAACGGGATTCTGTTGGCTGCCTTTTTGCCAGGGAAAAGGAAAAAACCAACAAGGATCCAGAAGACTTCATACACGACTCCGGCACCATAATTATTGAACCACCATCCGGCAGGTCCTGAGTAGAATTTGAAGAGCAACCCCAATGAGGCCACTAATAGGAGGGAAGGGACAATGTAAAGTCGGAGCAAGTATTCTGACACGCTTTGGCTAGCACACACCCGGTGCTTCGGAAAAAATCACTAAGGCAGTTCTTGGATTGATTTCCCTTGACTGTTGAGCTTTTCCCTCAACCTCCCAGAGCACCTGAACCGAACAACCCTCCTTTCACCCAGCATTATGTCTTCACCGGTCTGAGGGTTCCTACCTCTCCGTTCCCTCTTCTCTTTCACATAGAATTTCCCAAACCCGGTGATCAGGACATCCTCGCCCCCTTCCAGGGTCTTCTTCACTATCTCTAGGAGGGATTCGGCTACCTGCGCGGATTTCGTCTTGGATAGGCCGACTCGATTGTAAATAGAATCGATCAGATCTGCTTTCGTCAGGGCCATGGTGAGCTCGCCTGTTTTTCCCTTTCAGCGGTATTGATCCGGCCTTCGGAATCGAAGCATAGATAAGAGTATTGGACTCGGTTGATGTCTATTGGCTTTCCATTTACCACTTCCAGAACTACCAGAGCGTATCGGACACGTTTGCCGGCGTATTGGGGGAGACGTTCCCCAGGATCCCGCCGGCACAATCGCTCGAACTTGGCGAGCGAAAGGAGCTGTAAGGAGTCATCATCGTTGACGAGAAAGATTCGAAGGCCTAAGCCCATTATGCTGAATACTTGTGGCCGAATTGGCGGGATTTGTCGAACAACTCACAGCTTAGCCATAACATTAGCAAAGGTTAGACGTTGAGGTCAAATCTTTATTAACCCGTAAGAAAGGAAGTAGACCATAAAAGCATCAGGGACAATTAGTTGTTTGGGGCGATGGGGAAACATAGTTCAGGAGATCTATGTGGTAAAACTTGCACTACAAGCCCCACTGAGACTGGGCCTCGCCTCTACGGATCTGCAGCGGCTTATTAGAGGATGCTTAGTTTGAAGCGCTGATCGAAGTTCGTCTTTTTTAGGGTTTTCATTGCCCTTTTCACTTCCTCGTCATCGACATCTTGAACATTCAGTGCGTATCTGCGATGACTGATGGTGATTTTAACCACGTCCTCCTCTATTTCAATTTCCTCCAGAAGGTCGTCTTCGTCGTCCGGGAAATCATCGTAGGACACACTGACCCCTCGCTCTGCGGCATCGAGAATGAATTCATACTTTGGTGTACGCAAGAGAGTCAAACTCTTGACGTCCGCATAGTCTGAGACCGGAATAGCGAATGACACGATCAGGTCATCATTATCTTCAGTTGTTATGAAGGACACGTCTTCCATTCCCTTCCTCTGCCAGTTGGCATACAGAGCAAACTTTATTCTATAATAATCGATTCAACAAATTATTTGAGCTTAAAATCTATGCTAGCGATATGGCCTGATCTATTGGGGCGAGTTCTGCAAGTTGTTGGACGACACCATGCGATTATGAGACTCCTCACGTGATATTCTCTACTGTCCGTGTTGTTCACAGAACTGCCGATAGTGGTCCAGGCTCTCATTGATCAAGTCCGGTACGGGCAATTCGTAGGGGCACTTTGCCTCGCACTCCCCACATTGGACACAGTTTTCAGCCATTTTCATCGGCTCCATGCCCATCTTGATGGCCATTTCGGGTGGGAAACGCTTGGCTTGGGCCTTAAAAAGGAGGACACGCCAGATCTCGACGCCTTCAGGGCAAGGCTGACAATATTGACAACGGTGGCAAAATCTGGCGCCTACTTCGGATCGAATCTTCTCTGTCTCGGTCCAGTCTTGCTGGCTGAGTGCCCGTGGCGCGCTGTAGTATTGGAGGTTTTGCTCAACCTCACGCCTGGATTCCATGCCGGGTATAGGCACCACATCATCATACTGTTGCAGAAAACCAAAGCACAAGTCGGCCCGGTTCAGCAATCCACCTCCCAAGGGCTTCATCGCGATAACCCCCATGTCATGTTGGCGAGCAACGGGGAGCAGTTTTTCGGCCGGGTCCTGTTCTATGAGGTTGAAGGGTATCTGGACCGTCGCAAACAAACCCGTACGACATGCCCTTACAGCTATGTCCAGGTTATGGGAGCTGAAGCCTAGGTGCCCTATCTTGCCCTCGTCTCGGGCTTGGACCAAGGCTTCGTAAGCGCCTCCAGAATCCAGCACCTTGTCCAGTGCCTCTTGATTGGAGATGTTGTGAAGCTGGTAGAGGTCTATGTGGTCTGTTCTCAGACGCTCAAGACTTTTCTCAACCTGCCGCATCGCCCCTGCTGCGTCGCGGACTAAGGTCTTCGTTGCCAAGGTAACTTGGTCACGGAGATCCTGAAGAGCCGAACCTATCTTCGGCTCGCTATCGCCGTAAGCGTTTGCTGTGTCGAAAAAAGTGATCCCCTGATCAAAGCAATATCCGACCAAACTCACCGCCTCATTGAAGTCCAGTCTAGTAATGGGAATACCTCCGAAACCAAGCTCTGAAACCAAAATCCCTGTCTTTCCAAGCCTTACGGATTTCATAAGCCTCCTCCTTCACACAAAACCCCCTGCATGCTTTACATTATGATACAATAATTTGAGCAGGTAAAGTGCCTTGAAACATATCCCTGAAAATTCACTGGTGGAAACGCCTTCGGCTTCAGAGAAGTGATCATTCTCCGAAGATGGATAAGATAGGCTGGAATCCGGCACGATCTTTGGATATTTCAGTCGCTAATGGATAAGATCGGGTGATGGAGAAGGCGCTTGATACAGTGAGCTATACGTACTAAGTCCTGTTTTTTCTTGACTTTTGAGCCCAGCTTCATCGATACTATCAACTTGAGATATCCAAATACCAAGACCGCAATGATGCGTGAGGCAGATATCTCGGGGGTCCATGACCGACCATCCCATGAAGGACACTATTAACCGCTAACCTTTTTTGATTACCCTAAGTCCGCTTTAGTGACTCGCTCAAGCGGGAAGAAAAGAAATAGAGGCCAGGTAATCGGTAAGGCTTTCAAATGGCCTTCAAAAGGCACTATGGCTGTGCCGGCGGGAGGCCTTTGTTGCTTTGGGGAGGGGTACTTTCTAGAGGAGGCCTTACGAAACAGACCTTAGGGTGTAAGGGCTATCATTGTGCTAGTTTGAGGGCTTGTGCTCTTTTGCAGGAGATGTTGTGAGCACCATTTATGTTTTTGCTCTTGTAGCAAGTTGCATAGTATCGGTGATCAGGTAAACATAAAGGCGCGGGTATTCTATGTCACTTAAGGGCAAACTTGAAGCATTTTATCTTGCTAGCCTCTTACAGTTGTTGTCCCATGAAAAGAAGACCGGTGTCCTGCAGCTAAGCGATGGTGACAATATAGTTAAGATCTTTGTGAAAGACGGTGTTATCGTTTATGCCTCAAGTTCGCAAAGAGAATTTCGCTTGGG
>JABXJZ010000384.1 GCA_013375335.1 Desulfobacterales bacterium | reverse complement strand
ACGTACATCTAGCACCACTTCCTGTCAAGAAAACCTCTGAGGATAGATCTAATGTATGGTCAAGACATTGTTCGGAGACCTTTGAAAAACATGACCGTTTTTCCTGCCCTAAAAAAGAGGATGGACTTCTCTGAAGTGACTGGTGGCCCGCGACGGGCCCCTCGGCCAGGGCTCGGATCGAAGGCTCGGCCGATTCGGAGGGTTCTGTCTTTTCGCAACTTACTCATCAACTGTCTGCCGGGAGAGGAATGCAAACCACTCATTATCCGCGACGCCAGCAAAGCCCTTCATGCCGCCTCAAGGGACTTTAAGTGATTTTTGGATCAAGGTCCCCCTCTTTGACTAGCTGGTAGAGCAGAGGTCAATAATCAATTAGTCATGCGTGGCCCCATTAATGATCGGTCAATTTTTCCAGGGAATTTCTCTCAATCTGAAAAATCTCCATTCCAGAGCTTATCCAAAAATTCCTGGTAAGGGATAATGGTGACCACACCGATCCTTCGCATGCGTGGCTCAAGGCTTACGCAGAGATATCGCTTAAGGATCTTTTCTTCTGCGAGGGCCTGAAGCGTTTTGATATCATGGGGTGAGATATTCTCTTTTGCCTTGACCTCAACTGCGGTGTGATCTCCAATGATAAAATCCACCTCAAAACCCGAGGATGATCTCCAGTAACTAAGGGGCTCTCGGCGTATATAATCTCGATAACACATAAGCTCATGGAAAAGGTAGGTCTCAAATCCTTCTCCAAACTCGGGCGTACCAGGCCGGAGCACCCTTCCCTGCAATGTAGCTGCAACGCCCACATCAAAGAAATAGTATTTTGAAGAAGCAAGAGGTTTCCTCTTTTTTGATTTTCGCCACGATGGAAGTTCATGAAGAATCAGGGTGTCTTTAAGGATCTCGAAGTACTCATAGACAGTGGTTCGTGCCACTTGCGCATCGTTGGATACCTTCGTAAAGTTCACGATCGTACCGTTACACAGTGCTGCGATTCTGAGGAACCTGCTGAACGCAGGAATGTTGCGAATGGCTCCTTCAGCCACAATCTCCTGTTGGAGGTACAGCCCTGTGTAGGACTCGAGATCGGCAGAGGGGTCATCGGAAAAGTAGATCGAGGGAAGCAATCCTCTTTGGAGGGCACGTGTCAGGTCGAACCGTTTCCCCAATTCCCTGCGGGTAAGGGGGTGCAGGTGTTTGGTCCGGGCACGCCCGCCAAGGAGATTGATTCCACCACGTCGGATCTTGCGGGCACTGGAACCCGTCATGAGGAAACGAATTCGCCGGCCCTCAATCAGGCGATGGACTTCGTTCAGGAGCTCGGGCAGACGCTGAATTTCATCTATGACAATCAGATGGTCCTGTGGGGTTACCTCTTGTGCGATCCGTCCGGGATTCTGGCTAAGAGCCAGAAAAATAGAGGTGTCCAGAAGATCATACACTCTCACTTCTTTCATGGTATGGTGGATCAGGGATGTCTTGCCGGTCTGACGGGGTCCAAAAAGGAAATGAGACTTCTTATCAAGGAGAGGAGGCAGATTCAAAATCCGCTCAATATACGTGGCATTTCCGTCTTTAGTAGCTGTTGTCGATTCCATCGTCATATTTGATACCAAATGACGATAGATATGTCAATAATAAAATTATGCTGCCCCATTCAGAGAAGTTCGCGATTGAGGGCTTGCCCGCCGTATTTGTGGAGGGGCTTACGCTCTTTCCTTTTGTTCTTTCATTGCCTTGAGACTTTGAGTTATTCAACATAGCCTGCCCAGGTAAATTGTCATTGATCTTATTTAACCGGAGTCAACAAAGTCTCGGAATTTGCATAATTTATTTTTTTACCAGCGTCCCTACACTACATCATTTGAGAGTTTGTGTGGGAGCAGATAGCGTTTGAAAGAGTCCTTAAGTGGAAAGACGATTTTGATGGCATTGCAGAGAAGTA
>JABXJZ010000084.1 GCA_013375335.1 Desulfobacterales bacterium | reverse complement strand
GTCAATAGCTGCTATTTCCCCAGCCCTCTTGAATACTTTCTCACCGGCCAGGGACTGGCCCCCGGAGAAACACAGGAGAAAGATCACGGCAAGCACCACCGTAGCAAACCATACTGATCTCTTCATTGCACTACCTCCTCTTTAAACTGGGTTCCTAAGACGGAAATAGAAAACACCCCTATAATAAACAATAATCTCAAAGTTCGCAAGTACATGGAGCAGTTTTCATATAGTTGACTATCCTGAGAGACATGGGCCTAAGGCCTCAAACCCCTTGACAGATCAAAAAGATGAGGGTATGTAAGGCCAAAGTTGTTCCACCTGAGAACTGGGAGCTACAAGCTGGCTTGGCTTTCCACGTGGGAGGAAGCGATGGAGATCGTGTGCCCTACGTGCAATACCAGTCACCACATTCCAAGCGACAAAGTCCACCAAGGAACAAGGGCGCTGGTCATGTGCGATAAGTGCGGCGGCCAAATCGTCCTTGAGCCACCTTCTACTCCACTGGAAAGAGGGGAATTCGAATTCATAACTGAGGATAATGGATTCAAGGTCTATGGAGGGTTTTGGAAACGATGTGACGCAGCCATTATTGATGGATTTATTCTGATCGTCGTGGGGTTCGTAATCGGAGGTCTTATTGGTTTTGCATATGGCTTCTCCCCGGGAATATCTGAAGGTGCAAGCGCCCGGGGTAGCCTCGTCGGAATTATTCTGGGTTGGCTGTACTTCGCCATCATGGAGAGCTCGTCGAAACAGGGCACACTGGGCAAGATGGCTCTCGGCATTAAGGTTACAGATCTTTCTGGAGACCCGATCTCATTTGGCAGGGCTACAATACGTCATTTCAGCAAGATCATTTCCACAATCCTCCTCCTGGTCGGTCACCTCATGGTAGCTTTTACTGCAAGAAAACAAGGGCTCCATGACATGATTGCCGGCTGTCTTGTCCTCAACAAGGGATAGACGGACATAGACGCCTTTATCTCATGTTCCCCTCACCGAAAGGGAATTCTCATCAATTCGCGGGCCTTACAGATGCAAAGGGTGAACTGAACATGGTATGCTGGCCACTGGCCTGAATTATCCGGCCGTTCCCAAGGGGGATGAGGAGATACGGTTCCAGGTTTGTGCTGATCATACTGAGCATGATATAGACTACGTGCTTGGAGCACTGAAGAAATTCAAGGAGACAAAGTGACAATCACGGGAAGCGCGAATTTTTCCCTTGCCGGGAAAGGCTAGGTCTATAAGAAGGTTTTTCCGTAAAAATCGATCTTTGGAGGGAAATCATGGTGCGTATTGGCTTTGTTGGATGGCGGGGGATGGTTGGATCTGTTCTCATGGGTCGTCTGAGGGAGGAACAGGACTTTGAAGGCCTCGAGGCTATCTTTTTTACCACCTCAAATATCGGCGGGAAAGGACCTGAAGTGGGTATTGACGTTCCTCCATTAATGGATGCCTTTGACCTCAAGCTCCTTTCCACAATGGATATTATCGTAACCTGTCAGGGGGGGGATTATACCAAGAAGGTATACCCGGAAGTGCGAAAGCACGGCTGGACCGGCTATTGGATAGACTCCGCCTCCGCCCTCCGTATGAAGGATGACAGTATTATTGTCCTGGATCCCGTAAACAGAGCGGTAATTGATGCCGGATTGTCATCCGGCATCAAGGCCTATGTGGGCGGCAACTGCACTGTGAGCCTGATGCTCATGGCCCTCTCAGGTCTCTTTGCATCCGGGCATATCGAGTGGATCTCTTCCATGACTTACCAGGCCGCCTCAGGCGCAGGGGCCAAACACATGAAAGAGCTGATTGCGCAAATGGCAGTCCTGGGCGCTGCCTCCAGGGCCCTGCTCGATGATCCGGCATCCACGGCCATTGCCATTGATGAGGTCGTCACAAGGGAACTGAGGAGCAAGGCCTTCCCCGTTCAAAATTTCACTGTCCCCCTTGCCGGTAGCCTGATTCCATGGATCGACTCGCCTATGGAATCCGGACAGACCAGGGAGGAATGGAAGGGGTCCGTGGAAACGAACAAGATCTTGCAAACCAAGAAACCGATCCCCGTAGATGGGGTGTGCGTACGCGTGGGTGCCATGCGATGCCACAGCCAGGCCCTGACCATCAAGCTGGACAAGGACGTGCCTCTTGACGAGGTCTCGGAGATGATTGCAAGGGGCAACCAGTGGGTGAAAGTAGTCCCCAATGATAGAGAATCCACCCTACAATCCCTGACCCCTGCGGCGGTCAATGGCACGCTGACCATTGCCGTGGGCAGACTTCGAAAGATGCTCATGGGGCCTGAATACGTGGCTGCCTTCACTGTGGGAGACCAGCTTCTCTGGGGTGCTGCAGAGCCCATCCGAAGGATATTGAATATCACAATCCAGCACCTCTCATGACTGTTCTCAGTGCCTCCCTTCTCATGGGACCAAGATCCCTGAGCCCAGGCCTCGCCTTCCACAAATGATTTGATATTGCAGCCCTTTGTGGCTATGATGCTATCTCGCATAGAGCCGATGACTGAGGACGATAAAGGAGGAGAAGGAAATGGAACTAAGGGGGAAAAAGGTCATTATCCTTGTTGAACAGATGTACAATGACCTCGAGTTCTGGTATCCCTACTACCGTCTCAAGGAGGCCGGAGCCGAGGTCGTGGTGGTTGGATCCGGAAGTGCGGAGGAGTACACTGGAAAGTCCGGTATTCCGTGCAGGCCAGATACCAGCACACGACAGATTTCGGCTGCCGATTTTGACGGCATCGTTATCCCTGGCGGGTATGCCCCAGACCACATGCGACGCCATCCATCCATGGTCAAGCTCGTAAAGGACCTCTTTGAGGCGGGAAAGGTGGTAGCAGCGATCTGTCATGCCGGATGGATGCTGGCCTCCGCAGAGATCGTGAGTGGCCGCACCGTGACGTCATTTTTTGCCATAAAGGATGACCTGGTCCATGCCGGTGCAAACTGGGTGGATGAGGAGGTGGTTGTAGACGGAAAGCTGATCACCAGCCGAAAACCCGAAGATCTGCCGGCCTTCATGAGGGCAATCATCACGGAGCTGCGATCTTAATCTGAGGGGTATCGTATCGAGGAAATGAATCATCTCATCACCAGAAGAACAGCCCTCAAAAGGCTGCTCAGGATTTCCGGTGGCCTAGCCCTCTCCGCCTTCAGCGGATGGCCCAGGGATGGCCTTCGTTCGGTCTGGGCAGGGCCCAAAAAGAGGCGCTTCATCGTTGAAGGCCTTGGTCAGGGGGAGGGTTACTCTGTAGAAGAGCTGACGAGAAGGGTTTTTGAGGCAGTGGGTGGCATTACTCAATTTGTCTCAAAGGGAGATGTGGTGGTAGTCAAGCCCAATATCTCCTGGGCCAGGCGTCCTGATCTAGCGGCCACCACCAACCCTGAAGTCCTGGAAGCGGTCATCGGGCTCTGTCAAGAGGCAGGAGCGAGAAGGGTCAGGATCGCCGACAATACCATCAACGATCCAAGGCGCTGTTTTGCCCTTTCAGGGGCCGGGATGGTGGCCAAGAAAACAGGGGCGGAGCTCATTTATCCCAGATCCTCGCTCATGAGGGAAATGAAGCTGGGGGGAAACCGGCTGGATGTCTGGCCTGTGTTTGTCCCATTGGTGGAGGCCGATAAACTGATCAACCTTCCAGTCGCAAAGCATCATGGCCTGAGCAGCCTGACCCTTGGCATGAAAAATTGGATAGGGGCGGTTGGAGGCAGGAGGAGTGCGCTTCACCAGGATATTCACCAGATTATTGTTGATCTGGCGCAGTTCTTCAGCCCCACCTTGACCCTGATCGATGCCACCAGGATCATGATAAGAAATGGGCCCTCCGGGGGAAGGCTCTCTGATGTTGCCACCAGGAATACCTTGGTCTTAGGCAATGATCAAGTAGCCGCGGATGCCAAGGCCAGTATGCTCTTCGGCCTGAGCCCAGAGCAGGTAGGGCATATCTTCCTTGGACAAAAGCGGGGTCTTGGCACCTATGATCTCCAGCAACTGGATCAGAAACAGGTGATCCTTTGAAGGCAACTCATCTGGTCTGGATAAGGAGAATAAGCCAGGGGTTCTTCCTTGTTCTCTTTCTTTTTCTCCTGATTGAAAGCCGCCTCCCCCAGGATATCTATCTGAGATATTCCCTGGTTTTCCTATCTGAGCAGGATCTCAGGATTGGGTGGCCTGTAGCCTTTTTCTTTCAACTCGATCCCCTTATCTGGCTCTCCTCACTGCTATCAGGACACCACTTGATTAAGGGATTCTGGTGGGGGATCGCCCTCATTCTCATGACCCTTTTCCTGGGGAGGGTCTTCTGTGGCTTCATCTGTCCCTTGGGTACGGTCCATCATGTGGTGAGCTGGTTCAGACCTGCTCTCAAGGGCCAGCGCATGATAGAGGCAAATCAAAAGAGTCCCAGCCAGAAAGTCAAGTATTTCCTTCTCAGCAGCCTGCTTGTGGGCGCGCTCATAGGCCTCAATCTCACCGGGTTGATAGATCCCATATCCCTCTTTTTTCGCTCACTGGCCCTGGCGGTCTTGCCTGGGCTTGGGGTGGGACTAAAGGAGATCTTTGACTGGATGGCCAAAACCGATGTAAGGATCTTAAATCAGCTCAGTTATGGGGCGGAGGTGCTGGTATCGCCTGTATTTGGATACGGCTATCAATCATATCAATCGGCCTGGTTTATTGGGATCATTTTTCTTATCACCATCCTCCTCAACCGGATCAGGCCACGCTTCTGGTGCCGCGTCCTCTGCCCCCTTGGGGCATTACTGGGAATATTTTCCAGGTTCAGTATCCTGAGGCTCGAAAAGGACCTTGAAAAATGCACAAACTGTAAGCTGTGCACCGAGGGTTGCCAGGGTGCTGCTTCACCCATACCTGGCCAGCACTGGGAGAACGCGGAGTGCCTGATGTGCTTTAATTGCTTTGATTTCTGCCCTGAAGGTGCCCTCTCCTTTCGATTCACGTGGCACCCCAAATTGAACAAGAAACCCGATATGGGAAGGAGGGCACTGCTCACGGGCTTGCTGGCGGGCATCTCCATTCCCCTGCTGGGAAGACTGGATGGACAGGTGCACAAGGCTTCAGAGCCTCGCTTGATCAGACCGCCCGGGTCTTCGACAGAGAAGGACTTTCTCAGGCTGTGCCAGCGGTGCGGTCTGTGTATGAAGGTGTGCCCCACCAATGTAATCAACCCCACTATTGGAGAGGCGGGAATGGCTGGGTTTTGGACCCCTCACCTCATAATGACCCAGGGCTACTGCGAATATACCTGCACCCTGTGTGGAAGTGTCTGCCCCACAGGGGCCATAAGGGAGATTTCAGCCAGGGAGAAGATCGAGCGCCCCATAAGGATAGGCTCTGTCTATGTGGACAGGGGGAGATGCCTTCCCTGGTCAGGAAACGGCCCCTGTATTGTGTGCGAAGAACTCTGCCCGACCTCGCCTAAGGCGATCTATTTCAGGAAGGAGGTTGTGCCCGGAGCTGATGGTAAAGGGAAACTGGTTCCACTGCCTTATGTCGATCTCAAGAGATGTGTGGGGTGCGGCATATGCGAGTACAAATGCCCGGTCAAAGGCAGGCCAGCCATAAGAGTTATATCCGCAGGTGAGTCCCGATCCCTGAAGAACCAGATTCTGCTCTAGTGGGCGAATACGGAGGCCGGGGACGGATCTACAAACCTCACGGTATGCTGATGGATCTCTGTGTGATTGACGAGGAGGCAGTGATGAAGGCATCAGTAATCATAGTGTCCATCTGCTTGACAGCCCTCCTTATCTCTGGAGGCTGTTCATAGGAAGAGCCAAGATAGGGGAGGGAGGCTATGAGGAATTCGGTGGTTATTGAGCGGAGCGTAGGGGATACCTATGGAAATTGAACAGATGAAGGTCGGATTTATGGAGGTATTCAGTTACCTCGTTGCGTGTCCCAGGACTAAAGAGGCCCTGGTTATTGATCCGGCAGGAGATGAGGATCGGATTGTTGAGGGGATTAGACAAAAAGATCTGCATTTGAACTATATTGTGAATACCCATGGCCATCCGGATCACACCTGCGGCAATGCAAAAGTAAAGGCCCTTACGGGAGCAAAGATCATCATGCACGAGCTGGATGATCAAATGTTCAATTCAGGGCAGGGACAGGAGATGGCCCGCCAGTGGGGTTTTACTCCTTCACCCCCCGCTGATATGATTGTCAGGGATGGCGATCACATTGTGGTGGGTGATGTCTCCCTCAAGGTCATCCATACTCCAGGACACAGCCCGGGGGGTATATGCCTTCTCGGGGATGGCAACCTCTTTACCGGGGATACCCTGTTTGTGGGTAGCATAGGTCGAACCGACCTACCAGGTGCGTCTATGACCCAGTTTATGAGGGCCATAAAGGAATTACTTCTCACACTTCCGGGTGAAACCATCGTCTGGCCTGGCCACGACTATGGAGCCAGGCCCTCCTCCACTATTGAAGTTGATAAA
>JABXJZ010000383.1 GCA_013375335.1 Desulfobacterales bacterium | reverse complement strand
AGAGGTGGCCGCCTGAGAGGTTTGCCGACCTTATTGCCCAATTACAAGAGGATAGAAGATTAGGTCTGATTGTTTTTGGTGGTCCGGGAGAGGAATATCTAACGGGAAAGATATGTTCGATGGTCACCGGAGAGGTGTTGACGTCCCCAGAAGATGATATAAGAAGATTTGCTGCTTTGCTCTCCCACTGCTCCCTTTTCATCTGCAATAACTCTGGACCGTTGCACATTGCCGCAGGCCTCGGTATACCGACAATTTCCATGATGGGTCCTACCATTAAAGAACGATGGATGCCAATTGGAGACATGCATAAGGTTCTCAGAATCGATGACTTGCCATGCATTGGGTGTAATCGTGGCTATTGCAGAATTAAGACCCATGATTGCATGCGACTCATCACCCCTTCCATGGTATTAGAGGCTGCCGAGAGTATTCTCCAGCCAAGGAATGATAACGGATAACAAAGAGCTCAAATCTTGAAGATCTTATTCGTTGCAGATGTCTCGATAAGTAAACCAACTTCGGGGTCTGAGAGGGTGTTATTCGAGCAGACTACCCTGCTGCGGAAGCGGGGCCATCATGTTCATACCCTCACCCGTAGGTTGCCTGCCCATACAGCAAGCCAAGAAGTCATCCAAGGGGTAACGGAATGGAGATACGATATCAACCAAGGGAATAGCCTTTCTTTTATCAGATCGATCCTGGTAAATTGCAGGAAACTCTTTGAATTCCTCCAGAGCAAGTTTTCTTACGACTGCCTAAATTTTCATCAACCCTTCTCCGCCCTTGGTGTTATTAGGTCTCCCGCCAGCACGCAGGTAAAAAAGGTCTACACCTGCCATTCTCTATCCTTCGAGGAGTTTCGATCCAGGAATCCAAGACCGGAAAACACAATAAGAGGAGTTTCATACTTTTTGAGCATTCAGGCACGGAAGTTTATCGAAAAAAAAGTCCTGAATGGCTGTGATAGGATTGCCGTTCTCAGCCGATTTACCCGCGAGAGATTAGGAAATGCCTACAAAATTCCCTCCGGAAAAATGGTGGTCATTCCGGGTGGGGTTGATTTGCAGAGGTTTTCTCCAGCTGTTGATAAGATAGAAATCAGGCGGCATCTGAGCATTCCCGAGGAAAGAATGATACTGCTTACTGTAAGAGACCTGGAGCCGAGGATGGGGCTGGAAAATCTTATCTATGCCTTCAAAGAGGTGATCAAAGAGCTGCCCGATACTTATCTTGTTCTGGGTGGACACGGACCGCTCAAGAACAAGCTCATCTCATTGAGTCATAAACTGGGGGTCGAAAACCATATCAGATTTATTGGCTTTATCCCGGAGGAAGACCTTCCTGATTACTATCGCATGGCCGACATCTTTATTCTTCCTACCGTAGAACTTGAGGGTTTTGGTTTGATTACCTTGGAAGCGCTGGCTTCGGGCATTCCTGTGTTGGGAACCCCAGTGGGCGGGACAGTGGAGATCTTAAGCAAGCTGGATTTAAAATATCTCTTTAAAGATACAAAACCGGAGTCCATGGCATCATTAATCATTGAGACATGCCGGCAGTTTAAGGATAATCCCCGGCTCTGGCAGGACGTTTCTGCCCAATGCAGGGCCTTTACGGAGGCAAATTACTCATGGGAGAGGAATATTGATTCCACAGAGGAATTGTTTGAGATTTCATGAGGGTTGCATCTTCTAGAGGATGATTGGAGTTGGGAAAGATCAAGGTCATACATATCATCACCCGTATGGATAGGGGAGGTTCTGCTCAAAACACATTGCTCACCTGCTATGGATTGAAAGAGAAGTATGAAGTGATGCTGATTCACGGCCCCTCCCTTGAATCTAGGATGACTGCCTTGGAAAAGCAGTCTGTTGATAAACGAATTAAAAGGGCTCAGGAAGGGGGCGTAAAAGTAATCATCATCCCGTCTTTAGTGCGAAGAGT
>JABXJZ010000382.1 GCA_013375335.1 Desulfobacterales bacterium | reverse complement strand
TAGCCAATAACATCGACTACAGCGGGGATCACTATAGGAGGGAACACATTGCGAATGCAGCCGAGATCGCCCAGGCCCATGACTTTATCATGGCCATTTCAGATGGATACGAAACGATTGTTGGTGATAGGGGAACACTTCTGTCAGGTGGGCAGAGACAGAGGATCGCCATAGCCAGGGCTATTCTCAAGGATCCGGCTATCATGATCCTCGATGAACCCGCCTCAGCCCTTGACCCGGAGAGTGAGCTCCTTATCCAGGAGGCCATAGAGAACCTCCTTGGACAGAGGACCATCTTCATTGTCTCCCACCGGCTGGGTACAATCAGGAGGGCTGATCGGATCTATGTCCTAGAGGATGGGGGGATTGTTGAGTCAGGTACCCATGAGCAGCTTATGGCGACAAACGGCAGATATAGGGACCTCTATGATATCCAGTTTAGGCCCTGATGCCCCGCAGTACCTCAAGCCCTACCACATTTCCTTAAGCCTCAGATAGGCGTCCTTGATCCAGCGTGACACCTTCTCAACCACTGTCCTGTTGAAATACGCCCTGTCTTCGTCGGTAATATTCTCGTACTTGCCGTTATATTTCAACTTCACCCAGGCGTTGAAATCAAATTTCCTTGCCAGGCTATAGAGATAGTGATTGAGGGGTGAAAAACGCGGCCTTTTGACAACAGCGACGCCAAAGTCGATCACGTAGGGCGTCCTTCCCTGGACGACGAGAAGGTTGTCCTTTTTTTTGAGGTCAGTATGCGCGACACCTGCCTTGTGCAGCCCTTTGATCAGGTTTAAGAGCATCTCGAAGAAGGTGCTGCGATCTGTAATCCTGGCCGTTCGTATCGGGACCCCATCGATATACTCAAGAACCAGGTAGCGCCTCTCGAGAAGGCCATAACACCGCGGTACGCCGGGGATCTGGGATAGCCTGGAATAGACCCTGTACTCATTGCGCAACATTGCCAGGCGGATAAGGCGAGCTAACCCCCTCCCTGTTGGGGCCTTGAGGATTAGGCGCTTACCCTTGGCATCATAGAGATACACATGCCCCTGATAGCCGCGGCTAAAGATGTTGGATCTGGTCTTAACGCTCTCCCTGATCCAGTGAAGCAGTTCGCGTTCGGTGAGATTATCCATACCCTTCAACATGGGCGCCGCTGGAGGTTTAATGGAGTCCCAGGGTGAGGAAATACAGCCAGAACAGCAGGAAAAGGGCAATAATGGGCTCACCGTTTTCCCGCAGGCTTTGCCAGAACGACCAGCTGCCGCGCTGGGTCGGCTGATAGGGGGTGAGGCGTGGAATAAGGGCCCGGGTCTCCTTGCGCCACTGCTCCCATTCCGCTCTAAACCTCCGATGAAGCTCTTCATCTTCTCGACGGATGGCATGGGGATACAAGGCGAACAGGATCCCTATAAACAGCGGGAGGCTCCACCACAGGCCGGACGCAAGAGCGAACCCAAATCCCACTGCAATGTTTCCCACATAGAGGGGGTGCCTCACATAGGCATAAGGCCCATCGGTGGCAAGGGCCTTGTGCTTCTTAATATGACCCGATGCCCACAGTCGCACTGCAATACCGAGGAAGACCAGGGCTACACCGGCAACGAACAGCATTTCCTTTGGTTTGCCCGCTAGGCTGACAAGCATGACAAAGGAGACGCCAGTGAACTGGCGGAAGCGTTCGCGGTGGTATCGAATATCGTGAAGGAATCGCTCTAACCCGAGATCCATGGCCATTGACCCATCTTTTTGGTGAGGGCAGTATAGGATACAGTCGATTGCGTGTCAAGGGAGGCCTTCCCTTACAGAGGGTAACGTCAAAGTTCAGGGTATGGGTATCTTTTTTTGTTATGCCCTATAACATGAGGCTGTACTGGGTCGTTTCAAAATGGTTTATTGCGCCATAAGCCTATGAATCATGTACTCCATCTATATAAACCATTTT
>JABXJZ010000381.1 GCA_013375335.1 Desulfobacterales bacterium | reverse complement strand
CCCATCATAGAGGATGCATACTACCTTCGCCCTGATTCCATCGGAATATTCAGGCACAAAAGGTGCAGACCACATATTCTATAGGTAGCATATCCTTGTTTTGTCTTCTAATCAATAATCAAAGTGGGTTGTGAGCCTCAGTGAAATGTGAAGGGAGAAGCGAGCCTCACGGGTTAGGTACAGGCCCGAATACCATGAATCACGTCACTACTCTACAGACGCCACATCTTGTGCAGCTACCAGGGATGCATCGAGAGGACTCCTCTGCGGCGAGGGCCAGGCTGTATTCTTCCTGCAGAAAGGATTTTTGGATACCGTGGTCAATAAAGTCCCATGGGAGCCTCTCACGGAGGTCCTTGACCCTGTAGACAAAGAAATCCGGATTAATATCTGAGGACTGAAGGGGCTTTCTCCAATCCCCATTATTCCTGTGGGCTGTTAAGAGCATGTGGCCTACCCGTCGGTCGCCCATAGAGAGCAGGGTCTGTATATAGGCCCACTTAGGGACATCAAAACTGATCCCAATCCCTCCCTCACCTGAAAGGGCCCTCCTTAAGAACCCCTGTTTTTCCTTGAGGGAGTCTATGGTATCCATGGGAAACCACTGGAGGGGCGTGAATGGCTTTGGCACAAAGCAGTTAATGCTCAATCTGATCCTGCCTATCCTTTTCCTGTCCCTGCTTTCCTTGATTAAATGATGCCGTATGGACTTCACTAGGCCAACGATGGCCCGTATATCTTCCCTTGTTTCAGTGGGAAGACCAATCATGAAATAGAGCTTGAGGTGAAAAAACCCTGTCCTAGCTATGAGCACAATGGCCTCTATAATCTGCTCTGTTGTCAGTTTCTTGTTAATAACCCTCCTTACTCTGTCGCTACCCGCCTCCGGGGCAATGGTGAGGGTTCGCTGGCTGCTTGCCCCTAAATTCTCCAGCAACCCCTTTGTTAATGAATCTGCCCTCAGAGAGGACAGGGAGAAATCACCGCCCTTTTCAAGGATATGGCTGGTCACCTGCTCGATCCAGGGGAAATCAGAAGCAGATGGACTTATGAGGCCGATCCTTCCGCCTTTCTCCAGGATCTCCTCAATTGAGGTAAATACCTTTCCTTCTTCTATAACCCGTGGGGGCCGGTAGATGTAACCGGCAGCGCAAAATCTGCAGGGATACCCACACCCCCGGTTGAGCTCTACAAGCACGGTATCGGAGAATTCCGTAGAGGGCGTAACTATCAGCGATCGGCGTAAGGGCCCCTTCAAGGGGACCTGCTTGACGACCTTTATGGTGGATGGAATGGAGGGGTTTGAGGGGTCAAAGGAGGCAATTGTACCGCTTTCGTGATACGTAACATTGTAAAGGGAGGGACAGTACACACCTTCCACCTTCTCTGCCAGAATCCTCAAGGCCTCCTCTTTTTTAGTCCCTGATGAGTGAAGATCACCATAGACCTGAAGAAATTCCGTCAAGATCACCTCGCCTTCGCCGAGGAGAAAGCAATCCATGAACCTGGCCAACGGCTCAGGGTTCATAAAGGTCGTCACACCCCCTGCTATGATGAGGGGATACTCATCGCCCCGTTCTCTGCTCATGAGCGGGATTTTGCTTAGATCAAGAATGGTAAGTATATTTGGATAGTCATTTTCAAACGGAAGGGAAAATGCGAGGAGATCAAAGCTTGGCACTGGGGCCTGTGACTCTAAGGAAAGGAGGGCTTGACTCGTCCTTTTATATATGGATAGCTCCTCTTCTTCTGGTAGGAATACCCTCTCTGCTGTGATAGCCGGGTTGTCATTCAATATCCCATAGATTACCTGGAAGCCAAGGTTGGACATTGCAACCTGGTAATAGTTAGGATAGATGAGGGCTACGGATATCCTGCCACCCCAGTCCTTTTTTACAGTACCCTTCTCCTTAGAAAGCCTCCTCCTGTAGAGAGCGGTAATCTTGGACA